>DASYNU010000160.1:0-22926 GCA_036008345.1 Bryobacteraceae bacterium | reverse complement strand
TGCAACATTATCTATCTGGTGCTGGGGGTTTGGATCATTCTGGGGATCAAGACCGGGATTTGGTCTCCGTTGTTTCTGATCTCGATCGCCACCACGATTTTCGCTTTCGCGGTGTTGCTGTCGGTAGTGATTTTGATCGGTGTGTTGTTTGAGAGCGCCGCGCTTGCAACGATGGTTGCTTCTGCTCTGATGGTGATGAGTATCATTCTGGCGCAGACCAGTGTGATGCTGCGGCTGCTTTCTTCCGAATGGTCGCGCCAGATCTGGCGGACGCTGTACTATTCTCTGCCTAAGATCTACGACCTAGGAAGCATGACTTTGAACGCGATTCAAAGCCGGTCGTTCGACGGCTTCATGCCCATTTGGACCTCGGCGCTATTCGCAGCAGTGGTGCTGGGCTGTTCGCTGATGATTTTTGCGCGGCGGGATTTCTGATGCGTGCGTTTTGGGTGGGCGTTTTGTGTTTGGCTTTGGCCGGCTGCGGGGCCAAGAAGCCGGGTTCGGTACGCATTGACCAGGCGCTTGAAGCGCTGATTCCCGCCGACACGGTGTTCATCGTGGGCGGCAACATTGATGCGGTTCGCCAAACCCCGGTTTATCAAAAGCTGCTCAGCCGCGTGCCTCTGCCGCAGTTAGACGAGTTCACCAAGCAAACCGGCCTGGATCCAAGAAAGGATCTCTCGCAGATTCTTTCTTGTTCGAACGGTAAAACTGGCGTGCTGATGGCTCGCGGAAAATTTAACATCGCCGATCTGGAGGCACGCTTGCAGGCGCGCGGCGCTGCTCGCTCCAGCTACAAGAACCATGACGTATTCGGATCCGAGCGGCTCAATTTTGTTTTTCTTAATTCTTCCACCGCTCTAGTGGGCCCGGCGGCTGAGCTACGTTCGATTATCGATCGAGGATCGGGCGGAGGATTGCCGCCGGCGCTGCGGGATCTGGTGCGGACCATTCCGGGCAACGACCAGATTTGGGCGGCTTTGAGTGGTGGTCTTCAAAGCTTGAATCTGGCAGTGCCGCGGGACAGCAACCTTGCAAATATGGTGAGCGCGCTGAAATCCATCGACACTGCGACTATCGGAATGGACCTGCGCAGCGGCATCGGATTGACGGCCGAGGTAGCATGCAAAACCGAGCGCGACGCGAAATTCGTACACGATATGCTGAAAGGCGTGGTGGGGATCGGCCGGCTGAATACTCCGGATAATCATCCGGAACTGTTGCAGCTTTACGATGCGATTCAGGTGGCGCAACAGCAGAACCACGCGCAGGTGACGGCGCAGATCCCGGCGGATTTGGCGGATCGGTTTCTGGATCTGTGGCTGAAGCGGTAGAAGAATGTTGCTGGTTGCTGGTTTCTGGTTGGGGACCTGGGCGAACTGGAAGCGCCAGCGTTGTTGGATCGTGGACGAACTCGTTCAGGTCCAACATCAAGGCGCTAAGTGCCTTGCATTAGATCCTTCGATAGCTTACGGTGGTTCTAGGCATGACGGCGCAACAGAAAGCGGCTTTGCAGGGCGTGATTGCCATCGACAAAGAAATCATGCATGGCGCGGCTTGCTTTGCCGGCACCAGGGTGACCATCCAGACGCTGATCGACTTCCTGGAGACGGGCGAGGGCATCGACGATTTCCTTAGGGTCTATCCGTATATCCCACGGAGGCAGGTGCTTGACTTCCTTGAATTAAGTAAGGATGTCACCATTGAGCAGTTGACATGCGCGTCTTCCTAGACGCCTGCATCGACCCTAGAGTAGTCGAACTCCTAGCAGGCACGAAGTAGAGACCGCGTTCGAACGTAACTGGCATCGGCTAAGAGACCACGTTCTTCTGCCTCTGGTTCAAGAACAGTTCGATGCTTTCGTCACGATCGATCAAGGGTTCGAGTTCGAGCACAATCTGAAGAAACTCAAGATCCGTCTGGTGATCGTCCATGTATCAAGCAATAAGGTAGAGTGTTATCGGGCTCTCGCGGAAGAGCTTCTTGCGGCTATTGAGCAAGGGAAGCCGGGCGAGGTGATGCATGTTTACAAAGCGACGTCCGGTCGACCCTAGTCCAGTGGCCGGTACCAGATGTTGCGGTAGCGCACGGGCGTGTCGCCGACTTTTGGATCCCAGTGGTCCTGCAAGCGGAGCGGTCCTGTTTCACAGTTGTGGGCATTGCTGGAACCGTCGGTGGTGCCTTTGATCGTTACATGATCTTGCACCAGCACGCTATTGTGCAGCAGCGTGAGAGTACCTGGCTCGGTGACCGTGCCGCCGGAACCGCACTTGGGTGCGTGAAAGATGATCTCGTAGCTCTGCCATTGTTCCGGCGGACGGCAGGCGTTTACAAGCGGAGCGTATTGCGAATACAAAGCGCCGCAGGATCCATTGGCGTAGGTCGGGTTCTGATAGGAATCCAGCACCTGTACTTCGTAACGGCCTTGGAGAAAAACGCCGCTATTGCCGCGCGCCTGGCTTTTGAATTTCGGCATGTAGGGAGTGGAGAATTCGATGTGGATTTGAGCGCTTGCGAATTTATGCTTGCTGGAGATGTCGCCGGTACCGCTTTTGCAGATCAGGATGCCGTTCTCAACGCGCCACTTGGCCGGTTGTCCATCGTCATGGATCCATTCGGAGGCATCTTTGCCGGAGAAGAGCACAATCGCATCGGACGGTGTTTCGCCCGGTTTCCCGGGGTCCACGACGCGCGGCTGCGGGCCGTCCTGGGCTAGGCAGAGCAGGGAGGATACAAAGAAGATCGAAGGAAGACCGATCATTTATTTCTTGCCAACTGGGATTGCTTCGCCGAGGTTCATAGAGCCGCCGCCCTCACTGACGTAGTTGATATTCCAGGATGGGATCTCCACATCGACGTCACCTAGAACGACGCATTGACAGCCCAGGCGCGACCGCAGTGTCAGCCCGGCTGCCATCTGCACACGGTCGGCTTCGTCGTCATCCATTTCTGACAGATTTTCCATTCCGCTGTTGACGATGACGTGGCAGGTGGTGCAAGCGCAGTTGCCTCCGCAGGCATGCTCCAGTTGGATGCCCTTGCTGAGGAAGATGTCGAGCAGAGACTCCGGCTTCCCATGTTCGTGATAAGGGAGCTGGCCATGTTCAAACTCGATTGTCTTTCCGTCGACAGTTACCTTCGGCACTCTTTAAGTATAGGGGTTGGAGGGCCGCTCCGCTCCAAAATCGGGGCATCGCGGAGCCGTTGAGAGAACGCGGATGTCTTAGGCACTCCTCTTTAGTGACCTATTTCCTCACGATCACCTGCTACGGCGCGTGGATTCATGGCGATGAGTCTGGGTCGGTGGATCCGAAGCACAACGTTCCTGGGCACAGATTAGTGGAGCCGAATAGCGTGCGGGAGTCGTCGGCGCGGGAAAGAATGGCCCAGGGTATTTATGAGATGGATGGGCCGCGGAGGCGTACAGTGTTGGAGTCGGTCCGAGAACATTGTGACTTCAGAAAATGGGTGCTGCTTGCGGTGCATGTTCGTACCAACCATGTGCATGTCGTCGTTGATGCGCAGGTTGCTCCGGAGAAGGTGCTGAATGAGCTTAAGGCTTATGCTAGCCGGATGCTGAATCTGCGCGGGTTGGATAAAAGCGAGCGTCGCCGCTGGGCGCGGCATGGGAGTACTCGATATCTGTGGAGCCGGGAGGACGTGGAAGCTGCCGTTGTCTATGTTGCCGATCGTCAGGGTGATCCAATGGCGTTGTATGTGAATGGAGATAGGTGGTAGCGCTCCCTTCCGGTCGCGGTTCGGTTCCGGCGGCGTGCATGGCGTGGGATATTGGGAACTAGTGTTTCATTTTATTGAGAAGAAAATTTCTGACCGCGTCGCCGAACTGGTGCGCGTACAATTTGCGCTTGAACAGCCAAAGCAGGCATCGTTTGGCGAGCTGGCCAGTCCGGTTGCCTTTCATCTGGCGCGGCAGTTGAAAAAAGCGCCTAAAGCTATTGCGGCGGATATTGTCGCTGCGCTTGGGCCTGTGGATGGCGTCTCGGCGCTGGAAGTGGCTGGCAACGGATATATCAATGTCCGGCTGGACCGTGGTGCATATGGCATCGGTGTACTGCGCGGCGTGGGAGAATCGCGCGAGGCGACCCCGGGCAAGATCATCGTCGAGCACACCAACATAAATCCCAACAAGGCGGCGCATATCGGTCATCTGCGCAATGCCATTTTGGGCGACACGTTTGTGCGGATGTTGAGATCCGCGGGCCGCACGGTGGAAGTGCAGAATTACATCGACAACACTGGCGTCCAAGTGGCCGATGTGGTGGCGGCTTTTCATTATTTGGAGCAGAAATCGGCAGGGGATGTCGAAAGGCTGCTCGGGGATCCAAACGTGCGCTTTGACTATTACTGCTGGGATCTTTACGCGCGCGTTTCTTCCTATTTCAACGAGCATCCCGAGGCGCTTGAGTGGCGCCATCAAACTTTGCATGCCATCGAGAGTGGCGCGGGGGAACTCGCGCAACTTGCTGCTACCGTCGCCGATGCAATCGTCGAATATCATCTGAAGACCATGGGCCGCCTCGGCATCCGGTACGACGTGCTGCCACGCGAGAGCGAGATCCTGCATCTCAAGTTTTGGGAGACGGCGTTTGAGCAGCTCAAGGAACGCAAGGCCATCTATCTCGAGACTGATGGCAAAAACAAGGGTTGTTGGGTGATGCCGGCCAGCGCTTTTAAGGATCAAGCCAACGAGGACACCGAGGACAGCAAAGTTATTGTCCGTTCCAATGGCACGGTAACGTATGTCGGCAAGGATATTGCGTATCAGCTCTGGAAGTTTGGGCTGCTCGGCAAGGATTTCTTTTACCGGCCGTGGAAGACGGTCTATATTACGACCGCGGAGCCTCAACCAGAAGGTAGCAGTCCGCACTTTGGCGGCGGCGAATCCGTTTACAACGTGATCGACTCGCGGCAATCCTATCTGCAGGATGTTGTGGTGGCCGGATTACGCGCGCTTGGCTACAATCAGCAAGCTGATCGCTCGATTCACTTCTCGTACGAAATGGTGGTGCTGACGCCGCGTACCGCCGTCGAGCTTGGCTTCGAGCTGTCGGAGGAAGACAAGGAGCGGGCTCACGTTGAGGTTTCCGGCCGCAAGGGCCTAGGCGTGAAAGCGGACGATCTGATCGATAAGTTGATCGAGAAGGCGCTCGAAGAAGTTGACTCGCGGCATCCCGAAGGGCCGGCTGACGAACGCCGCCAGATTGCGACCCAGATCGCCGTCGGCGCGCTACGCTACTTCATGCTGAAGTACACGCGTAATTCTGTGATCGCTTTTGATTTCCAGGAGGCTTTGAGTTTCGAGGGTGAAACCGGACCCTACGTGCAGTATGCGGCCGTGCGGGCGCGGAACATTTTGCGTAAGCTGGCCGAACGCGGCCAGGCGCTGCCGGACTTCGCGCAGGAGCTTTATCAGTCAGCGTTCGCGCGGCAGCTCGCCGCAGAAGATTTCTGGCAAATGCTGCTGATAGCATCGAAAGCGGATTCGGCCATCGATCGCGCCGTGCAGTCTGGTGAGCCGGCGCACGTGGCGCGGTATGCGTTCCAATTGGCGCAGGCGTACAACAATTTCTATCACGAGTATCCGGTGCTGGCGGAAGAGAACCCTGAGAAACGAACATTTCTGCTATGGATGACCGGTTACTTTGGCGCGCAACTGGAGCGAACGCTGGGGGTGCTGGGTATCGCGGTGCCCGAGTATATGTAGGCGTGGGGTGGCCGAAATCAACCACCGCTGGCCTTACTCGGCCATCGCAGATTGATGCTAAGTTGTTGTGTATCAGTTGGTTAACCATTGGCACTTGGGATGCTAATATCAGTGCTTGTGAGGGATCGTGCAATTATGAAATCGCAACATAAATGGCTTTTCGGTTTAGTTTTGGCGGGGTCGCTGGCCGCGGCGCTGCCGGTATTGGCTCAGGATCCGCCGCCTGCGAATCCGCAACAGCCGAGTACACCTCCGTCCGGGGGTTGGCGCAGGTTCGATCAGAATAATCCGCCGGCGAACAATGCGGATGCTCCGCCGCCCGTGGATCCAGATCAAGCTCCGCCTCCACAACGTCAACTGCGCACACGGTATCAGGGCCCTCCGCCCTCGAACGCGCCGGTGAAGCTGACTTTGCCCGCGGGTACCTGGATTACCGTACACGTGAATGAGCCGATTTCCAGCGATCATGTCCAGCAAGGTGATTCGTTCACCGCGACTCTGGCACGGCCGGTGATTGCCGATGGACATGTGATCGCGCATCCGGGCCAAATGGTCAGCGGCGTAGTTTCGGAAGCGCAAAAAGCCGGCCGCGTGAAAGGCGTTTCGCGGCTCGGGCTGGAGCTTACGGAGGTGGCCGTGGCTGACGGACGCCAGGTCCAAGTGAAGACAAAATTGATGGAACGCCGGGGCGATACCTCGGTTGGGCGGGATGCCGCTGCGATTGGAACTACAACAGCCGCGGGCGCTGCGATTGGGGCTGCGGTGAATGGTGGAGTTGGCGCAGGAGTGGGAGCTGGAGCCGGGTTGGTGGTTTCCACTATCGGCGTGCTGCTCACGCGGGGAAGGCCGACTATTGTTTATCCAGAGCAACCACTGACGTTCCGTCTGGAGGCTCCGCTCACGATAGATGGCACCGAAGCAGCTTTCCATCCAGCTACGGAGCAGGATTATGAGCAACGGGGAGTTCGCCCCGGGCCGCCGTCTCTACGCTATGGCGCGGGATATCCGCCTGCTCCATATGGCTACGGATATGCGTACGCGCCGCCTTATTATTACGGTGGGTACTTCGGACCGTACTACGGATACGGATTCGGCCCGAATTTTTACTTCCGGTATGGCCGGGGTTTCGGACGCCGCTGGTAAATCTTTTTGGCCGCGAATCAACGCGAATGAACGCAAATGAACGCGGATAAGGCAGTTTTGCTTATCCGCGTTGATAAAGCTTCTCTTCGATTCCCCGAATGCGGCCAGGCACTGCACGTGGCCATCTCGATGGGCAGTTTCTCCGGCTGCTATCGCAATACAACGTGACTTGCCAGCGCTAGCGCAACAGTGTGCACCTCGGATTGACGGGAACCATGGTTTTCGAAGGTGGCGACTCCGGATTTGATTCCGCGGAAGTTATCCGGTGGCTGTTTTAGAACGTCTCACTACTTTCAATATTTTACAGGCGGAAGCGAAACATCGTCCAGGGTTTGCGTCGAAGCCAATCAGAGGAGATCTTGACAAGGAGCCAATTTGGAGCTATTCTGGTGCAGTAAAGGCGCTGAATTAGCACCACATCCTTAGGAGAAAGATCGATATGGCTGATACCGATACTCGCTATAACTTGACGCTCTCGCAAGAGGCGAATCAAGATTTGGAAGCTACTGCAGCCCTTCTGGGCACAAGCAAGGCGGACGCGCTTCGAAGAGCCGTGATTCTGTTGAAGCATGCTGTGCAGGCTGACAAGGTTGAACTGACTAAAGGCAATGACAAGCAAAGTGTGCTTTTGAAGTAACAGGAGGGGCTTCTTCATGGCTGATCCCCCACCACCTCCTTCCGCGCTGGATCCCCTGGATCTCCGGGCGAAGACCACGAAATCTGACGATTCAGATCTGCAGCTTGCCCAACAGTACTCGACCAAATGGGCGAGTATCGTCAGACCAATTAGTTGGGCCGTTATGGTGCTTCTGTTTCTTTTGATGATAATTCCGTTCGTGATGATATGGCACTTCTCGTCCCAAGTCCAAGTTAATATCCCCGCGGGGGCAAAGCCTGAAGAAGTGGCGGCGATCGTTAAGGCTGCGAACGCGGCTACCGCCGCTCAAGATGTCAAAGACATGCTGGATTGGGCGAAAACCTTTCTTCCCTCACTCGTTGGGTTCGCCACTGCGATGATCGGATATTACTTTGGTATCCGGAGCGGTGCCTCTGGGCAAAGCACGCAGGGTTCCTCAGGTCCGGCGTCCGGGAGTACATAGGCTTCAGAACCGATTAATTGATGACGCTTACTTACTCCGTGGCGGCTTTCTCTTTCTGGCGTGGAATCGCTTTCGGCATCGGGATTCGCGGGAGCATCTGTTCCCGCATCGCCGTTTCATAGACAAACGCGGCCATGATGGCTGAGCATTGCATCAAGTCGCCGGGCTGTACGCGATCGTAAACATCCATGTTTGAATGGTGCGTGCGCGTGCCGTATTCCATGGGATCCTGCATGAAGCCGAAGCCGGGCAGGCCTACATAGTCGAAGGATGTATGATCCGTCCCTCCGGGCTTGCGGGCCGTGAGTCCCGTGGCGCCCACTACGGCGGTGGCGCCCAAATCATGGAACGGCTTTAGCCATTCTTCGAAAATGGGACGAATCTGATCGTTCCCCATCACGCTGATGCCTCTGAATTTGCCGGTGCCGGTGTCGTCGTTGAAATAGGCGTCCAACTTGTAGTATTCGGGCTTGGGCTGCATGGTCTCGCGATCGGCGAAATGCTCTTTCACGTAAGCTTGCGATCCCAGCAGGCCTTCTTCTTCGCCGCTCCACAGCGCGATCCTCACCGTACGGTCCATCTTCAGGTCCAGGGCCTTGAGGATGCGCACGGCTTCGATGGCGACCGAGGAACCAGTGGCATTGTCTGTGGCGCCCGTGCCTCCGTGCCAGGAATCCAGGTGCGCGCCCAGCATCACAATTTCATCCTTCTTACGTCCGCCTTCGATTTCACCGATCACGTTGAATGATTCCGTTGGCGAATCGATGAACTGGGCTTTTATATCGAATTCCAGCTTCACTGGAATGTCGTGCTGTAACAAGCGCACGATCCGGTTGTAATGTTCCGGAGTCACCGCCACCATAGGCTGCGGAACTGGATCCTTCATTTCGCGCGAGCCGCCCGCTGCAGCGAACACGGTTCCGCCGTCGCCGTTGTAGCCATATTGCAGAACCACGAGCGCGCCTTCATCCTTCAGGAACTGGTTCACCTTCTTGCGGAATTGCGTGGCTTTTTCGCGTTCCTCGGGCGTGGGCGGAGGTGGTCCCGTTGGGGGCGCGAAAGGATTGGCCAGCCGCGAGGGATCCGGTGCATGCGAGCGTGTCTCGAGGTCCGCGTCGGTAAGACGACGGCCTAAAGGCTCCATGACCATTGCGAGCTGTTTGGGCGCCATAGTGAGCACGATTTTGCCCTTCAGCTTGCCCTTTAACTTTTCGAGATCCGCGTCGGTTACAAGCGGCGCGTAGATGGCGTCGCCTTGCACAGCTCCTTCGGTGCCGGGCGTCCAAGCTAATGGGAAGCCGATCAGCGGTGAGTATTGCGGCGCGATCATGTGGCCAGCATAGTGTGTGTAGTTCCAGCCGCGTCCAAACGGCCCCCAGGATTCCTCTTGGACGTTAGTGAGTCCATACTCTTTGAGCCGCTTCACCACCCAGTCGCCGGCTGCTTTATGTCCGGGAGAGTTGGTGAGACGAGGGCCGTAGACGTCGGCGAGGTAAAACTCGTGGTCCATGACTTTGGAGTTCTCGAACGCCTCGGCTTTTATGCGGTGAATGACACCCAAATCAGCGGGTTCTTCCGAATAGAGGTAGATGGCCGAGATCAGGAATGCCAGCCCGAGGGTAACGATCAATTTCCTGAATTTCATGTATCTACAGTACTCTAAGTGATCCACCTTAGTCAGCTCTAGGGCTTTAGTACGCTTGCCCATCTGGGTACCAGGCTGTAACTTTGCAAATGAGGAACAATGACCCACGCTAAAGTATCGTTGAAACCATGGCAACCGGTCCGGGTCTGGCGCAATCGGACGAAAAATGAGCAGCGGCGTACCATCACAGTTTATCCTTGCGTGGAAACGTTCCCGCCAGGCTCTGAGATCACGTTATTCGAGGCGCCGGATGAGGATGGAGTTTCTCCCACAGACGGGAGCGTATCGGTTGGAGTGAGAGGCGATTCGGTGGCGTTGGTGATTCAACCCGGGAACGCGGTTTTCGTACACATCGATTTGGCGAAATCGGCCGCGACTTCGGTGATCGCCGATATAACGCAGGAGCCGTAGTGGTGGTCTTGCTTAATGATTCCTGGCAGGGCATGGCCCTGCCCCACTAGCTAGTGTTTGTGGATGAAATCGCCCACGCGACGCATCCAGGCCAGTTCTTCTTCGTCCAACGGGCCCAGCTCGGCCGCACGGAGTGCATCGCCGGCTTGGGCTTCATTCGACGGGCCGGTCATACACACATCCACCGAGGAGTTGGAAAGCACGAAGCGGTAGCAATCGGTGGCAGTGGGGACGCGTTCGCCGGGCGGAATGCGCTTGGGATTCAGCAACTGGCGCCAACTGGTGGCGGTGAAGGCCACAATTCCCGGGCTGGCTCCGTTGGTGGGAAGCAGCGGAAAAATCTCGCTTTCCGCGCCTTTGTGGACGGCGTTGTAGCGGACGTGGACGATGCCAACGGCGGGGTCGGCATTGAGCGCGGCCACGAGCGGACGATGGTGCGTGGAGATGGCGATGTGGCGGACCAGGCCGCGCTCGCGCAGCTTGTTCGAAGCTTCCAAAATGCGCGCCGGCGGCTTCGCGTTCCACAATCCGAGGAGCAGCACGTCGGCGTAATCGAAATTGAGCTTGCGGAGCGCCATCTCGACGCTCGGGGCCATGAGCGCGGCGACCCTGGAATAGGATTGCAGGACCAGCACCATCCGGTCCCGCTGCGGCTTGAGATTCCGCAGAGCTTGTCCGAACGGGCCGCGGCGAAAGGTACCCCAATAGAGGTAATTCACGCCACGCTCGAAGGCGCGCTCGACGGCTGCGGCGGGCACTCCGAAGCTCGCGGCCATACCCAGCCGGCCGACTTCGAGACGGGTCCGGCCGAGAGTTCGGATCTGCATGTAGCTTCAGTATACTTAGCTCCCCAGTAAAACATGCGTCTTCTGAGGAACTTCCGCAAGACGGAGCGCGGCGTTGGCCGGTTCCTGGCCGGTTTGGCGGTGCGCGCCGCACCCTTTGCGCTTTCTGGCCGATAAGCACTTTGTTGTGGATACAGCGGATGGAGAGCTCGTCCTGCGCGAGAACGAGCAGCAGTTTCGGTCGGCATTTGCTCACGCGGCTATCGGTATGGCCATCACCGATGCCACAGGCAAGTTCATTGATGTGAACCCGGCGTTCTGCCGCATCACGGGCTATCAGCCTGGGGAGTTGAGTAGCATCGACTTTCCATCCATCATCCATCCGGATGACCGGGAGCGGCGCGAGGCGCTGCTCGAACAGCTGCTTCGCGGCGAGATCCCCAGCTTCGTTATCGAGAAGCGGTTGCGCAGGAGGGGGGAGGGTTGGGTTTGGGTTCGCGACAGCGTCTCCATTGCCAACGACCTGGGTGACACGCCGCGCGTGATCGTGCTAATGGAAGACATCACTGCGCGAAAACAAGCCGAGGAGGATTTGCGGGCTTCCGAAGAACGGTTCCGAGTGGCCGCCGAGAACGCGAGCGACATGGTTTATGAATGGGACTTGTGCACCGGCCAGGTGACTACTTACGGAATGAATCCGGATCGATTCGGAGGCCGAATGGTTCCAGAAGATTTTGAGGCATTCAAGCGGATGGTGCATCCGGATGACCTAAACCGCGTGGAAGCGGCGTTGCGGCGGCAGATCGAACACGGAGAGCGCTACGAATGCGAATACAGGCTGCTGGGAGAAGCTGAAGAAGTTTACTTCTGTTCCGATCGCGGGGTGGCGCTTCGAGACCGGGCCGGCCAGCCCTACAAGTGGGTAGGCCTGGTTACGGACATCACGAGGCGTATAGAAGCTCAGGAAGCCATCTCGCAATTGGCGGCGATCGTGGAGTGGTCAGAAGATGCCATCGTGGGTATCAGTCTTTCCGGATCGATCACGAGCTGGAATCAAGGGGCGGAAAAGCTGTTGGGGCACGCCCGCTCCCAAGCCGTGGGAAGGCAGGTTGCGAATCTGCTCCCGACCAGCGATGTTTTGAGTATCATCGAGCGCGCCTTGCGCGGAGAAGTCCATTGGGTGACGGAGGCTGGCTTGCTTCGGAGCGACGGGAACGTCATGTGTGTTTCGCTCACAATCTCGCCGATCCGGAAGCCCAGCGGTGAAATCACTGGTGTCGCGATGATCGCCCGAGATATCCGGGAACGAAAGCGCGCCGAGCAGCAACTGGAGCATCAGACCTGGCATGATTCCCTGACCGGTCTTCCAAATCGCATGTTCCTAGCCGAGCGGCTGGAGGGGGACATCGTTCGCGCGCAGCACGGGGCGCATATGACCGGAGTGATCTACATCGACCTGGACGGCTTCAAATTCGTCAACGAAACGTTGGGCCACGAGGCAGGGGACATCCTGCTTCAACAAGTGACCGAGCGGTTGAACACGCGCGTGCGCCTGGCGGATACGCTGGCACGAATGGGTGGTGACGAGTTCATGCTGGTAATCCCCGAAATGAGCGCCCCTAACGTCGCAATGTCGGTGGCGGAAAGGCTGGCAGATGTTTTGAAGGAACCATTCCAGATTGCCGGCCACAAGCTGTACATCACGGCCAGCGTGGGTATCAGCGTGTACCCTCAGGATGGATCCGATGTTAGCGCGCTGCGCCGGGCCGCCGACTCAGCCATGTACGAGGCCAAGCGTGGCGGTAAGAATTGCATCCGGTTTTATCGGCCGGAGATGAACAATTCTTATGTCGAGCGCTTGGAGCTGGAGCCGCATCTTCGAGGCGCACTCGACCTCGGCGAACTCTCGCTAGAGTTTCAGCCGATATTGAGGCTCTCCGACGAGCGGCCGGTGACGTATGAGGCGCTGCTTCGCTGGTTCCACCCCTCGTGGGGGTCTGTCCCACCTTCCCGCATCATTCCGGTCGCCGAGGAAACCGGCTTGATCATTCGACTGGGAGAGTGGGTAATGGCAGCAGCTTGCCGCGAGTGCCAGGCTTGGCAGAAACGGGGTCTTGAACTGGTTCGCGTGGCGGTGAATGCATCCGCCTTGGAGTTCGCCCAGCCAAAGTTCGTGGAAAATGTTTTGGCCATCCTGGATCGGACTGGTATGCCAAGCGATCTGCTGGATTTGGAACTCACCGAGACCATGTTGATGCGCGACATTGAAGGCGCCATACAGAAGATGTCGCAACTCAGGGCTCGAGGCATCCGCATTTCGGTGGACGATTTCGGTACGGGGTACTCATCGCTCGGTTATCTCCATAGGCTCCCGATCGACACGCTTAAGATCGACCGTTGTTTTGTGAGCGATATCGGCGTGAACAGTTCAGCGGTTCCGTTGATCAGCGGGATGATCTCGCTGGCGCACAGCATCGGAAAGCGAGTAGTGGCGGAAGGCGTGGAGACTCGCGTGCAGCTGGACATGCTGCGAAAGATGGGATGTGACGAAGTGCAGGGGCTCTTGCTGGGCCGGCCGGAGCCGCTCCCGTGCGGTTGGGAAGGGCAACTGGCGGCGCTGTCCCAAGGCGTAGCAGGAACCGAAAGCACCGACTCGGTCACGGTTGCGGCTCTGATCGATTAAATGGGTTGACCGGCGAAAGCGCCTGCCCCACAGCGATTCGTACTCGGCAGGGCATGGCCCAGGGCATGGCCCTGCCCCACTAGCCGGCGATGCCTAGATATTTGTACCCGAAGCGGGATAGCCGCGCGCGATCCAATGCATTGCGTCCATCCAACACAATACGCGATCGCATCCGGCCGGCCAGCGCTTCCCAATCCAGCTCGAGATATTGATGCCACTCGGTAACCAATACCAGGGCGTCGGCATCCTCCGCTACTTCCTCGGCAGATTCGCAAACCAAGGTGGCCAAATCAGGGTATTCATGCCGGAAACGCTCGAGCGCCACCGGATCGTGCACTTTTACCTTGCAGCCCCGCTCCACCAGTTTGCGCGCGATGTCGATGGCCGGAGCTTCGCGAAGGTCATCCGTGTTGGGTTTAAAGGCGAGGCCAAGCAATCCGATGGTCCGGCCCTTCAGGATCTTCAATTCGCCGAGTAACTTGTCCACCACGCGCTCGCGCTGGCGGCGGTTAATCTCGCGGGCAGCCTCTACAATCGGCATCGTCAAGCTATATTCGGCAGCTGTAGACACCAACGCAGAAGTGTCCTTGCCGAAACATGAACCGCCCCATCCAATCCCGGATTGCAGGAACCGCGTTCCGATTCGTGCATCCAGGCCGATGCCTTTGGCAACCTGCTGGATGTCCGCTCCCACCTTTTCGGACAACTGGCCGATTTCATTGATGTAGCTGATCTTCAGCGCCAAGAAAGCATTGGCTGCATATTTGATCAATTCGGCGGAAGCGAGGTCGGCGGAAATGAGCGGCACAGCGCCCATGCCCTCCGGCCGGGGAAGATAGGGCGGCGGAGCGAAGGTCTGATCGAGAATCGGGCGATACAGCGAGTACAGCACTTCGAGACAGCGCTTGTCGTCGGAACCGATCACTACCCGATCCGGATAGAGGCTGTCGTGCAGCCCCGTGCCCTCGCGCAAGAATTCGGGATTGGAAGCCACAGAGAAGTGCCCGTTGGCTTTCTTGCCATGATGCTGTTCGTAGGATTCGCGAACGATGGAGTCTACCCAGTTGCCGCTTCCGATGGGTACAGTGGACTTGTTCACCACTACCGTAAAATCACCGGCGTAGTACTGGCCGATGCCTTTGGCTGCCGCCGACACGTGCCGCAAATCCGGACTCCCATTCGGGGAGGGAGGTGTGCCCACGGCGATAAAAATCACATCCGCATTGGGAACAGCGGAGGCGTAATCGGAACAAAATTGAAGATTCGGAGCAGCTTCGGCTAACAGATCCGTCAAGTACGGCTCATAGATGGGTGTTTTGCCGGCCCGGAGAAGGGCGATCTTTCTCTCGTCTGAGTCGATGCAGGTAACTTTGTGTCCCAAAAAAGCCAGACAGGTACCCGTCGTCAATCCCACGTAGCCGGTGCCAATGATCGATACATTCATGCGTGTAGATGTGTCCCTCCACTAAGCTAACAGAGAGCGGAGGATCGCACAAAAGGCAAAGGGTACCTATTTCCGGGGACTTAAGTACCGGAGCTTTTCGCCTAAGGTGTCTGGTATTCTGGGGCCAGATAATGGGAAGATTCATCCCTTTGTTATGGTGCTGGCCCCTGCTGGCGCAACCGGCGGGCAGTTTGCTGTCGCGCGCGGATTTCATTGAAAACTGGAAGACGTCCAGGGAATTCACGCTCGCGGTTGCAGCGGAGATGCCGGAGAAGTTCTACTCTTTCAAGCCCAACCCTGAGGAAATGAACTTCGGCTCCTTGATGGTCCATATAGCCGACTCCAACCGTTTTCGCTTCGCTCAGGTGTCAGAAGACAAAACACCGGGCCCGTCCGCGCCGAAGAACTTCGACAAGGCGGCCATCATCGACCGTCTCGGTGAGTCCTTTGATTACTGCATCGCCAAGCTTGGCGTAATAACTGACGATCAACTGAAGAAGCAATTCCAAGTCGGCTGGTTCCAGCGTCCGGCGGCGAGCGGGGGTCAGATTCTGCTGGGCATGTATGTCCACACCGCGCACCATCGCGCGCAAGCCGAGGTTTATATGCGGGCAAATGATGTGAAGCCGCCCGCGTATCGGCCGTGAAGCAAAAGGCAAAAGGCAAAAGGCAAAAGGCACCGACTCCCTTACGGTCGCGGTTCGGTAACGAACCGCGAGGGTGGAAAAATCGGTTCACCCACGGCGGCCGGTTGTTATTTTCTGACAAGGAACACTGCGACTTCGGCCCTCAAGTTTGGACGCAGGTTTACGGTTCGGGCGCCTTCCAGAAAGATACGCCGCTCTACTTTCCACTTTTCGGAGACGATCATGTTTTCGAAATCGTGGACGGTCAGAAAATGGATGTTCGGTGAATCGTACCAATCGTAGGGGAACAGTTTCGTCTTGGGAGCTCGTCCGGTTAACAAATGCGCCAGACGGACGCGCCAGTGGCCGAAATTTGGAAATGCCACAATCGCCCGGTGCCCCACACGCAACATGTCCTGCAGCACTTTGAGCGGCGCGCGAGTTTCTTGCAGAGTTTGGCTGAGGATTACGTAATCGAAGGCTTGGTCTGGAAGATCGGCCAGGGCTTCTTCGAGATCGCTGTGGAAGACGGAGACACCGCGGGCGATGGCCTGTTGCGCTTTTGGCCCTGAGATCTCGACGCCTCGGGCATCCACATGTTTGTTCGTGGCGAGCCAGGCCAGCAGCTCGCCTTCGCCGCAGCCGAGATCGAGGACGCGGGTGTTGGGTTCAATCAATTCGCCGATGATGGCGTAGTCGCTACGGCCTAGCAGCTCGCGGACGAAGGTTTGCGCCACGCTACTGGTGCCTCGGAGGTGGTGAAGAACTCGGCAAAGGCACCGACTCCCTTACGGTCGCGGCTCGGTAACGGGCGTTCAAGCGCGCTCCCGGAATGTGCTTGCCAGGAATCCGCGGACTAGCTCGGCTTGTTCGGTTACGTTCACCAGAAATGCATCGTGGCCGTAGCTCGAGGGCAGCTCGCAATATGCCACGTCGCAGTTGCGGCCCCGCAACGCGCGCACCACTTCGAGCGATTGATAGCTTGGATACAACCAGTCGGACGTAAAACTGATCACCAGGAATCGCGCCTTCACCTTTTCGAATGCCGCGCTCAAAGAACGGCCGGTGTTGGTGAGATCGAAATAATCCATCGCCCGGGTGATGTAGAGATACGAATTGGCATCGAACCTATCCACGAACTGGCCGCCGCGATAACGCAGGTAGCTTTCCACCTCAAACTGATTTTCATCGCGCAGGCGGCGTCCGAACTTTTCGCGCATGGATGCATCGCTCATGTAGGTGATGTGGCCCACCATGCGCGCTACAGACAGACCTCGCGCCGGCGGACGATTCCCGTAATAATTGCCGTCGTTCCAATCCGGGTCGGCCATAATGGCTTGGCGTCCCACTTCATTGAAAGCGATCTGTTGCGGGCTGTGCCGGGCCGTGCCGGCGATTGGAATCGCGGATGCCACTGTATCCGGATAAGCCACGGCCCACTGCAACGCCTGCATGGCGCCCATGGATCCACCTGAAACCGAGAGCAGTTGCTCAATGCCCAGGTGATCGATCAACATTTTCTGGAGGCGCACCATGTCGGGAATGGTGACCGGAGGAAAGGACATTCCGTAAGGGCAGCCCGTTGCCGGATTGATAGAGCCTGGACCAGATGTTCCGCGGCAACCGCCCAACACGTTCGAACAAATCACAAAGCATTTGTCGGTGTCGAACCCCTTACCCGGCCCGATCATGCTATCCCACCAGCCGCCATCGCCGGCGGCATGCGCATCGCCAGAGAAAGCGTGTAGTACCAGGATGGCGTTGTTCCGGGCCGCGTTCAATTCCCCATAAGTCTCATAGGCGACGTCCACGGGAGCGAGCGTCATTCCACCGTCGAGCGAAATGGAATCGAACTGGATAATGTGGGACTCGGTGATCATCGATGAAGCACGGCCGCTACCGGAAGTCTTCCTGGAAGCGATCTAATGCCTCGACGCCGGGGCAAAGCTTCTCGTACGGCACCTTGGTGAGGGCAACGTCGACGGTTGTATTCATTTCGTGCAAATCCGGCACCGTTTCGTCGACGAATAGCAGGCCCGTCACCACTTCGCCCTTGCCATGATGTTCGTCGAGGTAGGCGTGGACCTTGGAGCGGTCGGTGGGGTCGTAATTTTCAGGGACCCCCTTGAACCGCAGCACGCTTCCATCGTGCATGGTTACGCTGACGGCGCCGTTCTGGCCGATGTGCGCCAGGATCTCGCTCGCGGGTGGCACGAAATCGGTCTCGGTGGCCTTCAGTTCATGCTGGCGCGTGTACAAGTAGCTTTTTGTGGAGCCTTCGTGGTCGTTGAAAGTGACGCAGGGTGAAATGACGTCGATCAGCGCGAAGCCGCGATGGGCGATGGCTGCTTTCAAAATGGGAACCAATTGTTCTTTATCGCCGGAGAAACTGCGCGCGATGAATGTGGCGCCGATACTCAATCCAAGCATCACCGGGTCGATGGGAGCCATATGGTTGGCTTCACCCTTTTTACTCTTCGAGCCGACATCGGCGGATGCGGAAAATTGGCCTTTGGTGAGCCCGTACACGCCGTTGTTCTCGATGATGTAGACCATCCGAAGATTGCGCCGGATGGCGTGGCACATATGGCCTAATCCGATAGAGAGCGAATCGCCATCGCCCGAGACTCCGATATAGGTGAGCTCGCGATTCGCCGCGTTCGCGCCGGTAGCGATAGGAGGCATGCGTCCGTGGGCTGAGTTGAATCCATGCGCGCCGTTGACGAAATAGGCGGGAGTTTTGGACGAACAGCCTATGCCGCTGAGCTTGGCGATCATGTGCGGTTGAGTGGAAAGCTCCCAGAAGGCGCGCACAATAGCGGCGGTTATGGAATCGTGCCCGCAGCCTGCGCATAGCGTGGACATGGCGCCTTCGTAGTCGCGAATGGTCAGTCCCAGTTCGTTGCGCTGCAGGCTGGGGTGCGTGGCGATCGGTTTTGCGATGGATGGCATGCTTAATCCTCGATTTGCGTATCCGGCTGACCTGAACCAGCTGTCAACAATTCCGCCGGTTCCGGAATGCCAAGTGAACTCATGATTCCGTTGATTACGTGTTTGGCGCTGAGCGGGAATCCGCCGTAAACCAGAATGGAGCGAAGTTTTTCCTTCGGAACGCTGGTCTCGAGTGTCAGCAGGGAACGAAGTTGGGCGTCGCGGTTTTGCTCGACGACAAAGCAGAAATCGTGCTCCTCCAAAAACGCCTCGACGCTGGAGTCGAATGGAAACCCGCGCACACGCATGAAGTCGGCGATTACGCCGCGCTCGGCCAGCAAATCCAATGCTTCGCGGACTGCCAGATCACAACCGCCCATGGTTAGTACGCCGAACTGAGCGTCCGTCCGGCGCAGGATGATCGGTTTCGGGACGAACTTGGCGGCTGCTTTGTGTTTGAGCAGCAGACGGTCCATCACTTCCCGGTATTCGTCGGGCGTTTCGGTATAGTTGCCGAATTTGTTGTGGCCGGAGCCGCGCGTGAAGAATGAGCCCTTGGGATCCACACCCGGCAAGGTTCGCGCCGGTACGTGATTTTCGTCTTCGTTGAAGTAGCGTTGGAACTTGGTTATCTTTTCAAGCTGCTCCGGACCCCACACCACGCCGCGATCCGGCTGGTAGGCCGGGTCCCATTTAAAGCGGGGCACCACCCAGTCGTTCATTCCGATGTCGAGATCGGTCAGCATGAACACCGGAGTCTGGAAGCGTTCGGCCAAGTCGAATGCTTTGGGACCGAATTCGAAGCATTCTCCTGGATTGGCGGGGAACAGCAAAATATGCCGCGTGTCGCCATGCGAGGCATAGGCGCACTCCATGACGTCGCCCTGCTGGGTGCGCGTAGGCATTCCAGTGGAGGGCCCAACGCGCTGCACGTCGATAATCACGGCCGGGATCTCGGCATAATAAGCCAGGCCCAGCAATTCGTTCATCAGCGAGATGCCCGGGCCGGCTGTGGAGGTGAAAGCGCGCGCGCCATTCCATGTAGCGCCGATCACCATTCCGATGGCTGCCAACTCATCTTCAGCCTGGATGATGATGTAGTTATTCTTTCCGGTCTCCGGGTCGCGGCGATATTTTTCGCAGAGTCCCTTGAAGGCATCCAGTACGGAAGTGGAAGGTGTAATCGGATACCACGCGGCAACGGTCGCGCCCGCATACAGGCAGCCGAGCGCGGTAGCCATGTTTCCTTCAATCAGGATTTTGTCGGCGTTGCCATCCATTGTTTCCAGATGAAACGGTAGAGGGCAAGTGAAATGGTCCTTGGCGTAGTCATAGCCCAGACGTAGGGCGCGATGATTAGATTCCTTCAGCTTCTTCTTGGCCGCATACTTTTGATCCAGCAGCGCGGTGACGATATCCATGTCGACGTCGAGCACCGCGACGAGTGTTCCCGCGTACGCGATGTTCTTCATGAGGATTCGCTCGCGCGGGTCCCGGAAGTTTTCATTACAAAGCTGCGCGAAGGGAACTCCTAGGAAATTAACGTCGCTACGGACCAGCGCGGGATCGAGCGGCCAGGTGGAATCGTAGAGCACGTAGCCGCCCTCGCGCACCTCACGAATATCCTTCGCGTAGGTTTGCGAGTTCATCGCCACCATCAAGTCGTAATCCAAGGCGCGTGCGGTATATCCCTGATGATTCACCCGAATCTCATACCATGTCGGCAGTCCCTGGATGTTGGAGGGGAACAGATTTTTTCCGGACACCGGGATGCCCATGCGAAAGATGGCCTGCATGAGCAGACCATTGGCGCTGGCGGATCCGGTTCCATTGACGTTGGCTAATTTGACTGCGAAATCGTTTACGCGGGTACGCATGACTGGATGTTTACTGGCCTCCCAGCATAGGGAATAAGAAGTTCAAACTTTTGCATATCCCAGGCCGCCGTGGGGCAGCGTTCGGCGCAGAGGCCGCAGTGTACGCAAAGGTCCTCATCCTTGGCCATGATGCGTGCGGTCTGCGGCAACGGGGCCGAGACATAGAGATCCTGAGTGAGATTGATGGCTGGCGCGGAAAGACGTCCGCGGAGATCGTCTTCCTCTCCGCCGCGTGTGATGGTCAGGCACTGAACGGGACAGACGTCGATGCAAGCGTCGCACTCGATGCAGCGCGCGGCGGTGAAATCGGTCTCAACATCGCAGTTGAGGCAGCGCTGCACTTCACGCGCGGTTTGTTCAGCGGAAAAACCCAGCTCCACTTCGATATTCATCCGCTTGAAACGCTCTACCAGATCCACGTGGCGCATCTTCTGGCGTGCGGCTGGATTGTAATCGTTGTGATAACTCCATTCACTCAATCCCATCTTCTGGCTGATGAGATTCATGCCCTGCGGCAGGCGCTCGGCCACGGAAACGCCCTGGCAGTAATTGTGAATTGAGATGGCGGCTTGATGGCCGTGCTCGGCAGCCCAGATAATATTTTTCGGTCCCCAGGCCGCGTCGCCGCCGAAGAAAATGCCTTCGCGCGTGCACTGCATGGTCTTTTCGTCTACGGTAGGCATGTCCCATTTGTCGAACTCGATGCCGATGCCGCGCTCGATCCAGGGAAACGAATTTTCTTGCCCGATGGCGAGGATAACATCATCGGCTGGTAGGAAGATGGTGTCGATGGTGGTGGATTTTTTGGCGCCTTTGTCCCATTCGAGGCGTTCGAAATCCATGCCGATGAGCTTTCCGTTTTCAATGACGAATCTTAGCGGCGCGTGGTTGATGAGGATTTCAACGTTTTCCTCTTCGGCGTCCTCCAATTCCCAGGGCGAGGCCTTGAAGAAGCCGCGCGGGCGGCGCGCCATCACTTTGATGTCCTTGCCGCCGAGTCTGCAGGACGAGCGGCAGCAATCCATCGCCGTATTGCCGACACCGATGATCAGCACCTTTTCACCGACCGAATCGGTGTGTCCGAAGGCGATGGATTCCAGCCAGTCGATGCCGATGTGGATGCGATTGGTATCGTGACGGCCCGGCAGATCCAATTCTTTGCCGCGTGGGGCGCCGGTGCCGACGAAAATCGCGTCGAAATTCTCAGCCAGCAGCGCCTGCATGCTCTCGATGGGCGTGTTGTAGCGGATTTCGACGCCCATGTTGAGAATCTGGTTGATCTCGTCCATGAGAACTGCTTCCGGCAGCCGGAACGCCGGAATATTGGTGCGCATCAGGCCGCCCGGCTTGTCGTACTTCTCAAACAGCACTACTTCGTAGCCCAGCGGCAGCAGGTCGTTGGCAACGGTGAGCGACGCCGGTCCCGCGCCGATCAAGGCCACGCGTTTGCCATTTTTCTGGCTGGGAATCTTGGGAAGACGTTCCGTGATGTCATCACGCAGATCGGCAGCGACACGCTTGAGCCGGCAAATAGCCACTGGCTTACCATCCAGACGGCCCCGGCGGCAGGCCGGTTCGCAAGGACGGTCGCAAGTGCGTCCAAGAATAGCCGGAAACACGTTCGACTCCCGGTTCAGCATGTAGGCGTCGGTATAGCGGCCTTGCGCGATTAACCGGATATATTCCGGGACATTGGTGTGGGCCGGACAGGCCCATTGGCAATCAACAACTTTATGGTAATAGTTCGGATTGTGAACGTCCGTGGGCTTCACACGTACATCCTCTCGATCAGAATTGGCGATCGACGGGCCATGCTGTGAGATGAGACCAGTCTGTTTTGATTGTACTCTTTGAGGAGGAAGATCGCAGAGGATCGGCTTCCAGCGGCAGCCAGCCGGAAGCCGAATGGGAACTAATTCAGGCTGCTTGCAGCCTTCCGCTTCCGAGCAACGAGAACAGCCGCGAGAACAGCAATCCCCAGCCACGCCAGCGAGCTTGGTTCAGGCACCGGACTATTCACGCCTCCGGCTGAGGACCAGGGGTTAGCTAATCCAGTGTCGGTCACGACTGCGGCTACGGTACCCGTCGGCAGGCCACCAGGAATGCTGATATCAAGGAGGCCCTTGGAATCCAGTGACGCGGTGATCAGGAAAGTATATACGCCAAATGTCTTGGTGTTAATTGCCGGACTCAGACTTGCATCAAAACCGGCCACGTTGGACATGTTGATGGAAGAACTCAGCTTAATGCCAAGAAAGTCGCCGACTTTGTCGGACCCTGAGTTGCTAACGATATCGCCCCAGAAACCGTCCGCCACATTCGTTAAAGATCCGCCGCCAAGGCCGAAGGTCGTGCCTGCATCCGCGAGGGTACCGAATTGAGAAGTGCCGGTCCCAGTCTTCGATCCCGGAAAGGGATTGTAAACGTTGATCTTCCCTAGAGGATCGGTGGTGAATAAGTTTGTGGTGTCGTTAGGCACCAGCAGAACCAACAGCTCTTCCGCGGCCGTCGCGGTACCGCTCGGTATGTAAATGCCTATATCGCTTCCATTACCCA
>DASYNU010000159.1:0-10357 GCA_036008345.1 Bryobacteraceae bacterium | reverse complement strand
CTTCAGCTATTCGCGCGTGGCTGGGATGCGCAGTTTAGACGGCATCCGCGCCGTCCTTAAAGAAAACAGCATTGAATTGCCAGAAGAGCAGATCGCTGATTTGGCGCAGAGGAAGAGCAGAATCGCACTGGCGCGTATTTTCGCGGAAAATCCGATCGTTCCAGGGGCCACCGCCGTGCTCCGCGCTTTGGCGGACCGGTTGAAACTCGCACTTGCCAGCTCCGCATCAGAAGCCGGCGTGAACGCCTTTGTCGATCGCAATCAACTGCGTTCATTGTTCCAATGCGTGGTTCACTCAGGGGATGTCCGAAACGCCAAGCCGTCGCCTGAAATTTTTGCGTTGGCAATTCATAGACTGGGTCTGCGCGCGGCTGATTCGCTAGTAGTGGAGGACGCCATAGCGGGCATTCAGGCCGCCAAGGCCGCTGGAGCTATGGCTTGCGGAATTCCATCCACTTGTTGCGCGGATGATCTCAAGCGCGCCGGCGCGGATCTGGTCATTGATGAGCTGGAAGACCTGCTCGAAATTGGAGCGCCGGCGTGACGGTGCCGAACGAGGTGACTCACGAGAACGCTGCCGGATTTCTCGATTCGCGCGTTGATCCAGCGCTCTGGACGGCCCTCATTCCAGCCGCTGGACGCGGGTCGCGCCTGGGTTTTGAGCATCCCAAGATCCTTTTTCCCATCGCCGGCGCCAGCATCCTGGAATGGCTGGTAGCTCTGCTGAAACCCTTGTGCGAGCGATTTGTTTTCGTACTCTCGCCAAGCGGAGCTACGCCAGTGGAGCAAGTTGCCTCACGGCTCCTCCAAGGACGGTACGCCATCGCCGTGCAACCCGAACCGTTCGGGATGGCCGACGCCATCCAATGCGGCCTTGCGCAAGTAGAAACCAGGCATACACTGATTGTTTGGGGCGATCAGGTGGCTCTCCGGCCAGCGTCGCTCGAATTGGGAATGCGGATTCATCAGGGCATTGCGCAGCCGTCGGCGGTTTGTCCAACTCTTTGGCGGGACCGCCCCTATATCCACTTCGAGCGCGAAGAATCCGGGCGCTTATCGCGGGTCCTGCAGGCCCGTGAAGGTGACTCGATGCCCGATCGCGGCGAGAGCGATTCCGGTGTATTTCTATTTCGCACTGAGACTCTGCATCAATATCTGCCCCGCTTGTTGGCGTCCTCGGAATGCATCGGCAGGAAGACTGGCGAGTTGAACTTTCTACCAATATTCCCGATGCTGGATAGACTGATTACGGCGCCCATCATGACGGAAGCCGAGTCAGTGGGGGTAAACTCGCCAACCGACGCAGCCTACCTGGAGCAACAGTTGCTGGCACGTGGGACCAAACCTGCATGAACCCCGCTGCGCTCGAACCTTTGGCCGTCGCTGCCCCCGAGTCTAGGCTCTCCCAGTTAAGCGTAGTGCTCTTCTCCGGCGGCAGCGGAACGCAAAGCATCACCGAAGCATTCTTGAAGCATCCGCAGATTTCGCTGACCATCCTTATTAACGCTTATGATGATGGCCATTCCACCGGCCGCCTGCGGCGCTTCATACCCGGCATGTTGGGGCCCTCCGATGTCCGCAAGAACATCAACCGCCTCATGCCGCAATCGGACCAGCGGCATCGCGCGCTGCGCGTCTTATCCGATCACCGGCTACCTGTTGGCATGGAGTATGCGCGCGGCATCGATTTCGTCGGTCGTATTGCGAATGCAGAGTGGGGCTCGCTGGCCGGGGAACTGGCCGCCCAATTCGAACAGCTCTCCGTGAAGCAAGCGCGAACCTTCGCCGGCTTTTTCCAGCGCTTCTCGGACTACGCGTCAGCACAGGACCATCTCGGCAATCAGTTCGACTTCGCCGACTGCGCGCTAGGCAACATCCTTTTCGCCGGTTGCTATCTTGAACAACAGAGCGATTTTAATCGAACGGTAGACGCATTCGCCGGATTTTACGAGATCGAATCGCGATTGCTCAACGTCACCCAAGGCGAGAATCTGTTCCTGATCGCGCGCAAGCAGGACGGCGGCGTGCTGTGGAGCGAAGCCGAAATCGTCTCAGCGCAGAATCCATCCAAGATCGAGGACATCTTTCTGATCGAGGAGCAGATCTACCGGTCTCGCACGCCCTCGAGCGAATTGGAGGATCTCATCGCGCGCGGCGCCCGCACTCCATCCATCAATCCGGAAGCCCGCCAGGCGCTGGAATCGGCGGACGTCATTGTCTACGGTCCCGGCACGCAGCACTCGTCGCTCTTTCCCTCCTACATCACGCGCGGCGTGGCGGAGGCCATTATTTCGAACCAGACCGCGGACAAGATCCTGATTTCGAATATCCGCCGCGATTTCGACATGCAGGAAGAGGACGCGGGCGACCTGGCAAGGAAGTTTCTCAACGCCTTAAGCCGGAAAGGCGAGATAGCACTCCATTGGAATGATGCCGTCACTCATTCTTTCTTCCAGCACCAGGACCGTTCGCAGCCCGCCTCCCAGCATCATGGTGTAGCCAGCTACATTCCGTTCGACAAAACTACGTTCAGTTTTCCTTTGGAATCCGTAATGCTCCGCGATTGGGAGGACCAGGAAGGCCGCCATGCCGGCGGATTTGTTCTGGATGAGCTGCAGCAGATCGTGCAATCGCGCATCGATATCGCTCTTCAGCCGTTCCGCCACTTGATATCAATCGTGGTACCCGCTTTAAACGAGGAGAAGACCGTCGAGGAAACGCTGAAGCGCCTGCTGGCTCTGGATTTCCAGATGTTCGAGCTGGGCAAGGAAATTATTTTCGTGGACGGCCAATCCACGGATCGGACTTTCGAAATCGCCCGCTCCGTTCGAAATGTGAAGGCTTACCGGTTGGACCAGCCCAAAGGCAGAGGCGCTGCCTTGCGAACGGGCATCGAGAAAGCGCGCGGCGACATTATCGTGTTCTTTCCGGCCGACCTGGAGTATCAGGAAAAGGACATATACCCGGTGGTCCTGGCGATCGCGCGGAGTAAGTTTAGCGCCGTTTTCGGAACCCGAGCCGTCAAGTGTACCGATCTTTCCGGGCGCCTGAAGAGCATCTACGGCAAGTCGCGCGGGTTATATCTAGTGAGCAAGTATGGCGGCATGTTATTGAGCACTGCAACGCTGTTCCTATATAACCGCTACGTTACTGATACTTTGACCAGCGTCAAAGGATTCGATTCGCGGCTGTTGCGCTCCCTGAATCTTCAGTCCGACGGCATGAACCTGGATACGGAAATCGTGGCCAAGCTGTGCCGGCGCGGGCATTACATTCTCGAGATCCCGGTGGAGTACAAGGCGCGTACCAAGGTGGAAGGCAAGAAGTCCACCCCGATGGACGGGTTGAGAGCCTTGTTCGCTCTGGTTCGCTTCCGCTTCGGTGCCCGTGGATGAAGCTGGTCTCAATTGTAATTCCGGCTTATAACGAAGCGGCTTTCATCGGAGACTTGTTACGCGCCATCGCTTTGGTGGACGCCCGCTCGCTCGGTTTCGAAAAAGAAGTGCTGGTAGTGAACGATGGCTCAACGGATTCCACCGAAGCCATCGCACGCAGCTTTGAAAAAGATGGCGTCCGATGCTTCACGCAGGTTCCGAATCAAGGGAAGGGAAGAGCGGTGGAGCGCGGTATTCGAGAGGCGGCCGGCGATTACATTCTGATACAGGATGCGGATTTGGAATATGATCCCGTGGATTATTTGCCGCTGCTCGCGGCGCTTCAAACGGGGGCTGACTCGATCTACGGCAGCCGCGTGTTGGGCCAGATCCGCGCATCCGGCTGGTCGCTTACGCCGGGCAAGAATCCGGCGCAAGGGTTCGGACCCTGGCTGGCTGGCGTGGTGTTGTCACTTTGGACTTTGCTGCTATACGGCCGCTGGATTTCAGACACCCTGACAGCCTACAAGTTGTATCCCGCCAAAGTGCTAAAGCGAATGAAAATCGAGACTCGCGGATTCGAAACGGATCACGAAATTACGGCCAAGCTACTCCGCGGCGGTTACCGTATCGCGGAAGTGCCTATCTCCTATCGCCCACGCTCATTGGTGGAAGGAAAGAAAATCAAGCCGCGCGATGGGTTGATCGCAGTGTGGACGCTACTTCGGTTTCGGTTCAAGAAATAAAGGCACCGGCTCCCTCACGGTCGCGGTTCTTTCTGAACCGCGAGCGTAAGCGACCGGTTGCCGCAGGGCTAACTAGGGTACAACCCTTATCCGAAAGCGCGATCGTTCTGCCGATAAGTAATCAGCATGACTCCGCAGGCCACCGTCAACTATTACGACCTGTTCCAAATCAATCCACGCGCAGAGCTTGAGACCATCGAGCGAGTCTATCGGCTGCTCGCGGCCCGTTATCATCCGGACAACCAGAACACTGGCGACCCCGAGAGATTCCGCATACTGAGCGAAGCTTACGCGGTCCTGCGCGATCCGGTGAAGCGCAAGGAGTACGACCGGCAATTCGAAGTTCACGCGGCCCAGCCTCTGGCAATTTTTCTCGGAAAGGAATTTACAGAAGGCATCGATTCGGAGGCCAAGATCCGCATCGGAGTCCTGTGCCTGCTCTATAGTAAACGCCGCGCCAACCCAGACTACGCTGCGCTGTCGCTGCTGGACATGGAAAACATCATGGCGTTCCCGCGCGAGCGATTGCTGTTCGCGCTATGGTATCTGCGCGCCAAGCGTCTGGTCTTGCAGGACGACCGTAGCAGCTTCATCATCAGCGCTGAAGGCGTGGATTATCTCGAAAGCCAACTGCCCACTAACCAGATCCTGTACAAGATTTTCCGCGCTTCCGAAAACGGTGTGATGGTCTACCCCAAAGCTCTAACTTCGAAAACCCCGTAACCCCTCACCGTAGAGGAGGCCTCCGGCCTGCTATTCTTCAATTTCGCCATGCGACGCTCCCTGCTTCTTGCGCTAGTTTGCCTCGTCCCCCTCACCTCCGCCCAATCGCCGAGCATCATCATCGACACCGACGCCGGCTCGGACGATTGCCTGGCTATCGCCTTCCTGCTTTCGCATCCGAGCGTTCACATTGATGCCATCACCATCGCCAACGGCCTCGCCCACGTGGATGCCGGAGCGCGCAACCTGGCTCGGCTGGTGGAAGTGAGCGGCCGCACCAATCTCCCGGTCTTCGCCGGCAGACCTACGCCGTTGAAGGGCAGCGCCGAGTTTCCACGCGAGTGGCGCAAGACTTCTGACGACCTTCCGGGCGTCGCCCTGCCGCCCAGCTCCCACCCACCTGAACGGAAAAGAGCGGCCGACTATCTAGTCGAATATCTCAAAGATCAGAAACACCGCGTGCGCATCCTCGCGCTCGGCCCTTTGACCAACCTGGCGGAGGCGCTGGAACGCGAGCCATCCATCGCACACGGCATCCAGGAAATTGTAATTATGGGCGGCGCGATTCAAGTTCCCGGCAACCTCGGCGACGGCGGCCTGTTCCAAACCAAGAACAAGACCGCCGAGTGGAACATTTTCGTCGATCCCTACGCCGCCCGCATCGTGTTCCACTCACGGATTCCAATTGTGTTGGTCCCGCTCGACGCCACCAATAAGGTGCCCATCGATCTCGCGTTCCTGCGCGATTTCCAGGCCCATGCAGTCTCCCCGCTCGGCCAGATAGCCGCGCAGGTTTTAGAGACCGATCGTGAATCCATCCAAGGAAAATACTTCTACGCCTGGGATCCACTAGCCGCGGTCGCCTTGCTCCAGCCGGAAGTCGTCAAATCCCGTCGCCTTCACATCGACATCGCGCAGGATTCACCGGAAGAAGGCAGAACCGTTCAGACGCCCGGCGCCCCGAATGCCGACGTCGCAATGGACGCCGACGCCGAAAGATTCCGCAAAATCTTCCTGCAAGCTTTCGAGAAGTGAGCATCACTTCGACGACAGCGCGAACAGATTCCCGTCCTGATCCTTGAATACCGATGACGTCCCCCAGGATGCCTTCACCGGCGGTTGCTCAAACTCCACGCCGCGCGCGCTGAGTTCGTTGTAGGTCTTCTCCACATCGTCAGTTACGAACACTACATTCGACACCGTGCCGATACGGTCCTGATGGCCATCCGGCGTAAAGAGAACCACTTTGGTGTCGCCGCCGTTCACGCCCAGTTCGATCCAGCGCTGCTTGCCGTCGAAGGGCTGATCCGTCATTATTTTGAAACCTAGTTTCTTCGTGTAAAAGTCGAGGGCTTGGTCCTGATCTTTTACCGGGATACTCACGAACTTCACTGCTTTAATCATGTGTCCTCCAGACCAGATCAGATTACCCGAAGGCCGCCGAAATTTGCAATCCTATTGTTATTTCTATAGTTTCAATTACTATAGTAACTATGACCATTGACGACTACATTCTGGAGGTGCTCATGCGGGATCTGGTGGGTCACGACCATTCTCCCGCCGCTTTTCTGGTTTATTTGCACCTGTGGGGCCAGACGGTAGGGCGCAAGGTCAAGAGCGCCAAGCTGAGCCATCAGATGGTGGCGGATGCCACTGGGCTATCGAAGAGCGCAGTCCAGAACGGCATGCGGTCCTTGCTACGCCGGCACCTGGTGCGGGTGCAACGAACGTCCGTAACGGCCATCCCGGAATATCGCGTCCTGCGCCCCTGGAACCGAAACGCGTAACGGCACCGACTCGGTTGAGGACGTCCGTTCCAACTCCTGCTTCGTAGCGCTCGGGGATTCCACTCCGGTCCCCTCGCTGTCGCGCGGGGCTGCAATTCGCGTTTCTATCAACCGTGAAAGAGTCAAAGGCAGCAGCGTCTTCAACGGAGTTCCCAATGGGCCTGCTGGCCCACCAAATGTTCATGAAACGCGCCTTGTGGCGCAGGCACTTTTGCCTGCTGCGCCGAGACTCGTCTCGGCGTTTGGGGAACATCGACACGAGTGTCGATGCAGCACGCAAGAGTGCGTGCGCCACCACCAGCGTCTTCAACGGAGCCGGTACTTTTATTCGTACCGCAAGGCCGACAACGGATCCACCCGCGTAGCCCGCAACGCCGGCAGGTAACCTGCAAACAGCGCCACCAGCGCGAGCCCCCCAGTAGCACAGGCCATCACCAGCGGATCATGCGCGCTCACCCCCAGCAGTTGCGACTGCACCACGCGGCCCACCGCGAGCGACGCCAATAGCGCGATGACAATCCCCGCGCCAGCCAGCATCAGCACTTCCCGCATCACCAACCTCAGCACGCTACGCCGATCCGCACCCAGCGCCATACGAATTCCGATCTCACGCGTCCGCCGCACCACCATAAACGCCATCACACCATACAGACCAATCGCCGCCAGCAGGGTCGCGAGCATGCCGAAGGCCGCCGAAAGCATCGCCACCAGCCGGTCCACAAATAGCGATTCGTCGATTTGCATTTCGAGCGTTTTCACGTTGAAGATCGGCATGTTTGCGTCTTGCCTTCTCACTTCGGCGCGCAGTGCCTGCGCCATCGCCAATGGGTCCTGCGCTGTGCGGGCGTAAAACGTCAACTGGTTCATTGGCCGTTGCGAATAAGAGCCGAATAGGAATTGCTGCGTTTTTTCCTTGGGGTCGGATGCCTTGCCGTTCTTCACCAGTCCCACGATTTCCATTCGATCGTTGCCGCGCCCAAATGCAACATGGCGTCCCAGCGGATTTTCTTTTCCAAAGAAGTGCTCGGCTGTCTTCTGATTAATAACAGCCACGTGCGGTGCTCCGGGGCCGTCCGCCTTAGTAAAGTCGCGGCCCGCCAGCAGCGGAATGCCCATGGTGGCCAGGTACCCCGGTCCGACGTAGTTCTCATACACCGTCATGTCTTCGTCTTCTTTAGACTGGTAACCCTCCACCTTGATCGTTCCCGCTATCATATCGCCCGCCAGCACCGGCTCTTCCGCCATTGAAACAGCGTGGACGCCTGGAAACTTCGAAATGTCGTCGTGCAAGCGTTCGAACAAAGCCAGCATGCGCGCCTGGCTGTAGCCGTTCAACGACGGCTGAATGGTGAATTGGATCAAATGATCGGTACGCATGCCGACATCGATATTCTTGACGTTATACAGGCTTCTGGTAAAGAGCCCGGCGGCGATCAGCAGCACGAGGGAGAGCGCCACTTGCGTCACCACCAACCCTTTTCGAAAGCGTATGTGTCCAAAGCCGCCCACCACACCGGAGGCCTGATCCTTCAGCGTAGCCGCCAATTCGGCGCGGGTCCCTTGTATGGCGGGCGCCAGGCCGAACAGCAGGCCCGTGATCAGCGACAGCCCCAGCGCGAACAAGAATATGCGCGTATCGGGATGACTTGTCAAACCGTGCACCGAAGGGTCGTCCGGCAGGAGACGGAGTAACCCGCCACCGGTCCAATCCGCCACCAATAATCCCAGCAGGCCGCCGCCTACAGCCAGCACCAGGCTTTCGGTCAACAACTGGCGGATCAACTGCCCTCGGCTCGCGCCCATCGCCAGGCGAATGCTGACTTCGCGCTGCCGGGCGCTAGCGCGGGCGATCAGCAGGTTCGCCACATTCGCGCACGCGATCAGTAACAGCAAACCCACCATGCCCATCAGCACCGCGAACACTGCGCTGAACTCCGGAGGCGCGCCGGAAACTCCTTGCCCGCCTGCCTCGAGAGAAAGATGACGATTCAAAAATCTCGCCCGCACACTTTGCGACAGGTTTGGAATGTCCTTCGCTTCCGATTCGAGAATCGGTTTCCAGAAGACATTCATCGCGGCCTCGGCCTGCTGGCGCGAGACGCCCGGCTTCAAGCGCGCAAAAACATTCAGCCACATCGATCGCTTGTTTTCCAGGTCGTTCCCGCGGAGCGGCATCATGATGCCCTGCATCATCATCGGCACGAACACGTCCTGCGCTTCACCCACGCCCACACTATTGAACCCCGCCTGCGCTACGCCCACGATGGTCATCGGATGCGAATTCAAAATGACAGTTTGATTCAACACGCCCGGGTCCGCTGCGAAGCGCCGCTTCCAATATCCGTAGCTCAACACGACAACCGGTTCTGCTCCGGGCTTCCGGTCATCATCCTCGGTAAAGGTCCTTCCGATCGCGGCGTGCACTCCTAATACTTCGAAATAGTTACCAGATACGAGGTCGCCCGAAACGCGCTCGGTCTGATTGTTCCAGCTCACGCTGAAGCTGATTGGGAATCGCGCCATCACGCCGCTGAAAACCGTATTGCCGTCCCGGAATTCGCGGTACATCGGATAGGAAAACGCAACGTGGTCGTTGTAATTGCTGTTAATAGTTCCACTCCGCGGTCCGGGCGCGCTGAACAACACCAATTGCTCGGGATGCTGCACCGGAAGCGACCGCAGCAGCGCTTGATCCATCAAGCTGAAGACAGCCGTATTGGCCCCAATCCCGACGGCGAGGGAGGCCAGAGCCACGGTCGTGAATAGGGGGCTTTTCCGGAGTCCGCGCAGCGCGTAGCGGACATCTTCGAACAATGTGAGCATATGGTTCCCTAGGCAATTCCAAGACCGCCGGAATTTACTGAATGGAAAGCACTTCCTATCGCGCGGGTGTCCGTTATCGAACACCCCGTTCTATCGTAGGGCGGATTCATATGCGCCAAGTCGCCAAAATCCGTCTTACGCGACCAAAGTGGACGGGAATTGAAGCATCGCTGGAGCCGGCATTACTGTAAACTCCCATTCCTGTTATCGCCAACTATCGTCGGCACCGTCGACCCGACTGGGCGGCCAGGAAGGTTAATCTCCGGACAGCGCATAGACCCGCGTTCCTTGGCGCCGAACACTCTGAAGATCGTCACACCCTTCGCCTCAACGTCCAGCCGCTGTATCAGCGTGGTCTTGAGGGCCCGATCCCCCGGGCGGAACAAGCCGCCGAGCCCTGCCGGGGATCGTCATTTCCCACGAGGAGCTGTCACTTGGTGTGGTCCCTTTCTCACGCCTACTGAACTGACATCCTCGCTGGCAGAGCAAGGCGCGCTCGTCGAAAGCGACGGACGGACGGGTTGGCGTCAACGGTGAATCAGGGGCTATTCCGCGGGACAATCCGGCGTCGTGATTGCCTTCAAGACCCCGTTGCCTGCGGGCAATTGGCCGCAAAAAAGCGACGCAAATCGGTCAAGGATGCGGTTTCCTGCTCCATGTCAAAATTGTCGGGCAGCGTGCAGACAAATACTGAGAGTGCAAGCAGCTCGGCGTAGCAGGCCTGCAGGAATGCAACATCCGCTACCCGCCCGATTACTACGACCTGTCAGCGCCAAGTAGAAATGTCCTAATCTCTGCCAAGTAGAAATGTCCGGTTTTGGGGTGGAGTTGGAGCGGTGTGGTTTAGAGTGTGAATGATTCCTTGGGAGGTCGCGCTCCTGAGGAAGATTCAAAGCCGATGCGA
>DASYNU010000158.1:0-25282 GCA_036008345.1 Bryobacteraceae bacterium | reverse complement strand
TGCGGCGCGGTGATGATTTCGCCGGTCGCGATCAGCTCGAATGCGCGCTTTTCACTGACCGAGCGACGTAGAATCGCCATCACCATGGCGGGGACGAATCCGATTTTCACTTCCGGGTATCCGAACTGCGCCGATTCGTTGGCAATGACCAGGTCGCAGGCGGTCGCTAATCCGCACCCTCCGGCCAGCGCGCGTCCGCGAACCGTTGCCACGATCGGATGCGGATGATGGCGCATCGCAAGAAACACGTCCGCCATGGCGCGCGCGGTTTCCAGGTGCGACATTACGCCCGCATCCGCCGTGTGGTCCAGACCCGAGAGATCGGCGCCCGAACAGAAATCGCTTCCAGCGCCGGAGATCACGACCACTTTCACATCGGCGTCGCGAGCCGAGCGCGTCAGAGCGTCCTTCAAGGTTTCAATGAGCCCGGCGTTCAGCGCGTTGCGCTTTTCCGGGCGATTCAGCGTGATGCGCGCAATGCCTTGCTCAACCGCGTATAGGATCTTTTGGTACGAACTCATCCGGAATATCAATCTCCATTCGCAGCAGCGCGGCGCTGTAGGTTTTTCCCTGCGCGTCGGCCTTCAGGGACAGCGTACCGCCTCCGTCCAGACTTTCATGCAGCAGGAAGTTGACTGCGCCAAGATTCGGCAGCTCGAAACGTTGCACCGCGCCCAGGCAGATTCCCGCGAAGTGCTTCTTCACGCGCTCCGCGGTAACTTCTCGAACCAATAAAGGATAGAATTCCGGTTTCAGTGCGATCAAGCCGACATTGGCCGTATCGCCCTTATCTCCCGATCGCGCGTGCGCAATGCGAGCCAGTTTCACTCGAGCCATCAGGTTTCCTCCACCGAAATCTCGGGCGATGCCTCGGTCTTCGGGATCAGCGCCGGCCAATAAGCTACTATCTCTTCCACTTTTGGACGGCCGCTGCCGAGTCCAGTGACGGTGGGTGGGCCGTTCAACGCCAGCGGCGCGATCTCCTTGGTGAATCGCTCCACGGGCGCTCGCTCGGTGGACCGCACGCCGATGCGCAGAACCACTTCCGCGATCTCGGGCGATGGTTCACCCGCCAGCGTTCCATGGCATGCGTTGACACCACCGAACTCCGTTCGAATCGCGTCGAACCGGAGGCCCAGCCGGTGTAGCCTCTCGCGCAAGATTACGTCGGCGGCTTGCGCCTTTGCGTAAGCATCCGGCCAGGAGTACATCAGCGTGCCAATGGCTTTGAATCCGGCCGAATAGCTGATGGAGACTTTGTACATGTCAGTGGCCGGCTTGCCGAGGATGCCCGAAAACCGCACGCGATCCGGTCCGACTTGCTCAAGCTGGATGCTGGTGAAATCGGCGATGCAATCCGGCGTTATGTATTCGCGGGGATCGCCCATTTCATAGAGCAACTGTTCCTTGATGGAAGCCACTGTGACCCGGCCGCCGGTGCCCGGATGCTTGGTGATTACGAACGTCCCATCGGGTTCCGCTTCCACGATGGGATAACCGATGCCAGCCATATCCGGAAGAGTCTTCCAGTCCACCTGGCAATTGCCGCCCGTGCATTGTGCGCCGCACTCCACGGTGTGTCCGGCGATGGTTCCGGCAGCGAGTTTGTCCCAATCGTCCGCCTTCCATCCGAATTCGTGGATCATGGGGCCGAGCACTAATCCAGTATCGGTGGTGCGGCCGGTAATGACGATTTGCGCACCTTGTGCCAGAGTGTAAGCGATCGCTTCACCGCCGAAGTAGACATTCGCGCTCTGCACGCGCGGGAGTATGGACGCGAGCGGCTCTCCTGTATCCATGCTTTTCAGCTTCACTCCACGGGCAATCAGATCTTCCAGGCGGCCGAGAATATTGTCTCCCGCCACCACGCCGATGCGGGTGCCAGGATGGTTCAACGCTTTCGCCACGGCATCGCGGCAGGCTTCCGGATTCACGCCGCCCGCGTTCGCTACAATCTTGATCCCGCTGGACGCGATGTCCACGGCTCCGCGCCCGATCATTTCCACGAAATCCCGTGCGTAGCCCGCGCGTGGATCGCGCGAGCGCTGCTTCTGCAAAATTGACATCGTGACTTCGGCCAGATAATCGAGCGTCAAATAGTCGAGCGGGCCGCGGCGCATTTGCTCGAGCGGAGCTTCCAGCGAGTCGCCCCAAAATCCTTGACCATTAGCTATGCGGATCATTGTTCACAGTCCATACCGTATCGCGAAGTGGCGCAGGCGCTTCGCCTGCGAACCGATTTTTTTAAGGGCTCTAGGGGAGTCGGTGCTTGGATCAAATCTTCTCTTCCTTGTTCACATTCCGTACCGAACCGCGACCGTAAGGGAGTCGGTGCTTGGATCAAATCTTCTCTTCCTTTGCAATAATCTCTTTCATGATCTCCGAAGTTCCCGCACCGATGGTGTTCAATCGAACGTCGCGCCAGGCCCGCCCGATGGGATATTCGGTGGTGTAGCCGAAACCGCCGAACATCTGCATGCAATCGTAGGTAACTTTTTGCGAGAGCTCGGAAGTGTAGAGCTTTGCCATGGTGACCTCGCGCACGCACTTCTGGCGGCGATTCATCAGGTCGAGCGCGCGATAAGTAAGCCATTTGCCGGCTTCGATGTTGGTGAGGTGCTCGGCGAAGCGGTGACGCCAAACCTGGTAATGCCGGATGGGCTGGCCGAACGCGGTTCGCTCAGCGCCATAATCCAGCGCATAGCGGACCGATTTTTCCATGCCGGAGAGTGCTCCCAGCGCTGCGGCCAACCGCTCGCCCTGGAAGTTATGCATGATGTAGTAAAAACCTTTGTTCATCTCACCCAACACGTTGCGCGCGGGAATTCGGCATTCGTCAAAGAACAACTCCGCGGTGTCCGACGCCATGTTGCCGATTTTCGCAAGCTTCTTCCCAACCGAGAAGCCTTTCGTTTTCGTGGGGAACAAAACCAGCGAGACGCCTTTGTGCCCTTCGCCGCCGGTCCGTACCGCCAGAATGATGAAGTCCGCGCGGGTGCCGTTGGTTATCCAAAGCTTTTGCCCGGAAATAACCAGTTCATCGCCTTCGATGCGCGCGCGGGTTTTGAGCGCAGCCACGTCCGATCCGCCGCCCGGTTCCGAGATACCTAGCGCTGCGATCATGTCTCCCGCCACGCCGGGACGCAGGAATTCTTCTTTCTGCTCGCGAGTGCCCAGTTCGTCGAGCACCGGCAGCGTGATTTCCGATTGCACCATCAGCGCCATCGCGATGCTGCCGCTGTCGGCATACGCCATCGATTCCAGAAAAGCCGCGGTGGCCCACCAGTCCAGGCCCAGGCCGCCCCATTCCGGATCAATACGAATGCCAAACAATCCGAGATTCGCCGCTTTTTTGAAGAGTTCCTTGGGAAAGATGCCGGCATGATCCCATTCTTCGGCGTAAGGCGCGATCTCCTCGCGACAGAACCGCTTCACGGTTTGCCGGATCATCTCATGTTCTTCGGTGAAGTAGGGAAATTCCGGCTTAGTTTCGGTGGCGATGGCAACTTGGCTCATGCTTGATTCTCCTCAGCGCCGATTTCGACCAACATTTGTCCGGGCGCGACCACCTGTCCGGTCTTGACCAGGACAGATTGGACTCTACCGTTGATTGTAGTTCGGATTGTCTGTTCCATTTTCATAGCTTCCAAAACTACCAGCGGATCGCCGGTCTTTACTTTTTGTCCTGGTTGAACCAGAATGCGAAGAACTTGGCCGGGCATGGGTGAGTTTGCGGTTTCATGCTGTCTCGCGCTGGCCGGGCGAGGGTGACGCGGGAGGCGTTGGATAGTGGTGTCTGATGTTGAGGAATGGACGAAGATTTGATCGCCGGCTTGAGCAATTTCGTATTCGTGGATCACGCCTCCAATATCGAGCTTGATTTGGCCGGACTCAACAGCCACCACCTCCAATTCGCGTGAATCCACTTGATAGCGGTTTCCTCCGGCACTTTTCCATCGGACGGTAATATCCTTGGCGCCCACGTGCAGCTTCATCGATGGATCGCGATAAGGATTGTTCCGGTAATTCTGGAATGGCGTCTTGTGCGTTTGGTCAACGTACAGGACTGCGGCAGCGATGGCAGCTTCGTCATCTTCAAAACGCGGGGCTGGCAGGAATGACGTGTGCGCGCGGCCTTCCCGAAATTCGTCGCTCTCCAGAATCTGGATCAGGTACTGGCGATTCGTTGTCACGCCGAGCAAGCAAGTGGACTTTAGCGCGTACACCAATTTACGCAAAGCCGTGTCACGATCCATTCCATAACTGATAATTTTTGCAAGCAGCGGATCATAATGCACGCCAATCTCGGCGCCCTCCCGAAGCGCGCTGTCAACGCGCACATTTTCCGGCGGCCGCCAGCGATGGACCGTGCCGGTGGACGGCAAAAAGCCATTCGCGGGATCTTCGGCATTGACGCGCGCCTCAATCGCATAGCCGATGGAGCGCGGATTCTTCGGAACCTGTTTACCTTCCGCAATCTCGATCTGCAAACGCACCAGGTCCAATCCGGTAACCAGCTCTGTCACCGGATGTTCCACCTGAATACGCGTATTCACTTCGATGAAGAAAAATTCGCCCGAGGGCGCGACGAGAAATTCGACAGTTCCAGCATTGGTGTAGCCCATTGCGCGTCCAATCGCGACCGCGGCATCACCCATACGGCGGCGCAGGTCCTCCGTGAGGGCCGGCGACGGAGTTTCCTCAATGATCTTTTGGTGACGGCGCTGCACGGAGCAATCGCGCTCGAAGAGGTGGATCACGTTGCCGTGCGAATCGCCGAAGATCTGGAATTCCACGTGGCGGGCATCTTCGATGTAGCGCTCAATCAGCAGCGAGCCATCGCCGAAAGAGCGCTCGGCTTCACGGCGTGCGGATGCTTGCGCCTCCGCGAGCTCGGACGATTTCCGTACGATCCGCATTCCACGGCCACCACCGCCCGCCGAAGCTTTGATCAGCACCGGAAACGGCATTTCACGGCTGGCCGGATCATAGCCTGGGACCACCGGGACGCCGGCCGACACTGCGATTTCCCGGCCCCCGGTCTTCAAACCCATCATCCGAATTACAGTCGGTGTCGGGCCGATGAAAACGACGCCTGCGCGTTGGCAAGCTTCCGCGAAATCCGCACTCTCGGCCAAGAACCCATAGCCAGGATGAATAGCGTCCGCGTTCGTTCTTCGCGCGGCGTCAATCATCCGGTCAATATTCAAATACGATGGCCCGATGGCTGCTGCTTGATCGCCTGCGCAAGTGTGCGCAGAATCGCGATCCATATCCGAATACACAGCCACTGGAGAGATGCCCATGGTGCGGCAGGTGTTCGCGATGCGAACCGCAATCTCACCCCGGTTCGCGATCAGGAGTGTTCGGATTGGCAAGCAGTTATTATACTGCCCGCTAACCGCCGATCTGCTTCAGGATCACGTCGAGAGCGACTTCTGGACGGGCGCGGATTCGCAAGTCATCGGTCAAATTCACCCAGCGGATCACGCCCGCGGAATCGACGAGGAATTCGGCCGGCCGGGCGATATCGTGGCCATCTTCGCCGCCTTTGGGGTGCAAGATGCCGTAGCTGCGAATCACTTCAGCTTTGGGATCCGAAAGAAACGGATACGTATATCCGCGGGAATGGCAGAGCTTACCGGACTCCTCCAGTGAATCGACGCTGATGGCCGCCACTTCGATACCGTGCTGATGAAATTCACTCAGATGCTTCTCGAAGCCCCGTAACTCGGAGTTGCAGAACGGTCACCAATAGCCGCGATAGAAGATCAAGATTACGCCGCGGCGTCCTTTCACCAGATCGGCGAGGGCGGTTTGTTTTCCGTCGATGTTCGCGAGGGTAAACTGAGGAGCGGGTTGGCCAACCTGCGGCGCTCCGGAGGTCGCCGGCAATTGCTTCGTTAGATAGAGAACTCCTACCACAAAGAATCCAGCGATGAGCAGGCTCAGCACGCTGAGAATCGGACCGCTGATCTTGCCGCGATATCGATCCGGTTCGCGATAGGCTCGCTTGAGCCCGACCGCTAGGAACACTCCGCCCACCACGAATAGCAAATAATTTACCCACGGAACATCGCGAGTGATGGGGAAGGGAGTGAACACCGGAATGTAGCTGATCAGGGACAGGAGCACGATCGCGAATCCGGCCCAAATCGAGAAATTCCAGCGGCGCTTCACGGAACTATTATATGCCGCGCCGGCTCACCGTCCACCTCGCGCGCGAATTCGGCCGGCGATATCCTTATATCCGTTTACCAGCGCAGCGTGCAGCGGGCTCCAGCCTTCCAGGTTTACGATATTCGGGTCGGCGCCCTTCTCCAGCAATAGCCCAACCACGTCCTCGCGCCCGAAAGACGCCGCTATGTAGAGCGGCGTGTTTCCCGAATCCGTTTCCTGAGCATTCGCGTTGGCTCCGTTTGCCAGCAGCAGCGCGGCGGTGCTCAATTTGTCGTTCAGAGCGGCCACGTGCAGCGCAGTGGATCCTAAGCCATCGCGTCCGTTTACGTTCGCGCCTTTCGCCAGCAGAAGCTTGACGATCTCGTCGTATCCTTTGATCGCCGCATCGTGCAGCGGAGTGGAACCAGATTGGAACCGCGCATTCACGTCCACGTTGCGCGCTAACAGCAGCGCCACCATGTCCGGCTGTCCCTTGCGAACAGCCAGTTCCACCAGACGGGAGAACGACCAGCCGGTGGCGGCATTACGCTCCAGTAGTAGGCGCGCAATGTCGCTGCGATGCAGCCGGACCGCATTCTCAAGCGGTGAAAATCCGGCATTGTCCTTGGTCTCCAGGTCCGCGTTGTGCCGCAGCAGCACTTCCACGATGAGGGCGTTACCTCGCGTAGCAGCCTCATTCAGAACCGTCGCGCCCGTTTGCGGCCGCGAATCATTAATTCTTGCGCCCGATTCAATGAGGAGCGCTACAATTTCGCGGTGTCCCTGGTACAGAGCTTCTTCGATGGGCGCTGCACCGTTCTTGGCGCGGATATTGGGATCGGCGCCATGCTGGATCAGCCTATTGACGATCGCGACGCTGCCGGCATTGGCCGCAATATGCAGCACCGTTCTTCCGGAAGGGTAGGCCGCGCGAACATCGGCCCCGGCATCGATGAGTAAATTCGCTACCGGTACATTACTCGATACGGCTGCCAGATCCAGGGCCGTCGATCCATTGTCCGCGCGAGCATTCACGTCGGCTTTCTGCGCGAGAAGCAGCGTGATAATTTCGCGCCGATCGTACATGCTGGCGAAATGCAGCAGCGTTTGACCGTGGGCGTCGCGAGAATTGACGTCCCCGCCCGCGGTCAAGAATTCCTTGACCACGGCGATATCGTTTCCCATGACAGCTTCATCCAGGTTGTTCGCCCGGGCCAGCAGCAGCGCGAGAAAAATCAGTACGGACACGGCTATCTGTAATGTTATGCTGATCACGCGTATGGCTGCTGACGACAAACTCGGAATGGATGCCGGCATAACTCGCCGCGATTATTTGAACTCGACGCTCGTCGCGTCCGGTGGATTGTTGCTCTCCGGAGCCTGTCCGCTGGAGTTGCTTGCGCAGCAGTCCGATTGGAACGGCTACGGCGGCGTGGGCGAATACAGCAATTCGAACGGAAACACCTACGAAGTGATGACGGAGGCGCACAAGATTCGCGACCACGTCTTTGAACCGCTGCCTGCCGATGTTCCCGATACCGGCGAGCAATACGACAGCGTGGTGGTGGGCGGCGGAATCAGCGGATTAGCGGCCGCGCTGTTTTTCGCGCGCGAGGGTGCAGGTAAGAAAACTTGCTTGGTATTAGAGAATCATCCTATCTTCGGCGGCGAGGCGAAAGGCAACGAGTTTCTGGTAGATGGCCAGCGCGTGACGGCGCACCAAGGCTCAGCGATGTATTTCCCCCCGTTCACAGGCACGTTTCTGGCCGACTTTTACCGATCGATTGGAATCCCACCCGATCCATTTCCCTATCAAACTTGGACCGGGAAGGATCCGGCGCTGCCGGTTGCAAAGACACCGTATCCGGAAGGCGGGCGCAACTCGGGATTCTTTTTCGGCCCGCGCTTTGGGAAAACACCGGGAATGTGGCTAACGGATCCGTGGGGAAAGAATCTGGAGGGCGCTCCGATTTCCGCGCAGGCGCGGCGTGAGTTGCTGAAGATGCAGTCGGGACCGACCGATTTTCAACCGCCAAAAAAACATGGCGATGAAATCTCGCGGCGGTTAGACAGCATGAGTTTCGAGCAACATCTGATGGAAAAATTCGGGCTCAGCCGCGAGACGGTTCGAACATTCTTGTCGCCGGTGAGTGGCGGAGGCTCGGGATTGGGAGCTGATGCGCTATCTGCTTATGCGGATTACGCGGCCGATGTATTGCTGCCTTGGGATCAGGAAAAGGGCGTACAAATGTTTCCAGGTGGGAACGCTGGCGTCGCCCGGCACATCGTGAAATCGCTCATCCCGGATGCGATTCCTGGTCCCTCGACGCTAGAATCAGTGGCGAGGACACCGGTGGATTTCGCGGCGCTGGATCGGGCAGGAGCGTCGCGCATCCGGTTGCGTACCACGGTGATTTCGGTTCAGCACCAAGCCGGAGGAGTCAAAGTGGTGTATGCGCGCGATGGGAAACTCGCCAGTGTAACGGCGCGGAGCGTCATCGTGGCCGGCGGAAGCTGGACTGCGAAGCATATTGTGAAAGACCTTCCGGCACCTCATCGCGACGCATACGCGCAGTTCTACCGCGCGCCTTGTCTCATGGCAAACGTGGCCCTTAGGAACTGGCGTTTTCTGTACAAGCTGGGAATCAGCGAATGCCAATGGTTCGAAGGCATCGGTAATTATACGGCGGTTCGCAAGCTGGCCACGTTCGGAGCCGTATCCCCCACGCTCTCGCCGGATTCTCCCGTAGTCCTCACGCTCAAGATTCTGTTTTCGAATCCGGAGTTGCCCATCGGCGAGCAGGTAACCAGGGGCCGCGCGGAACTGATCGGAACGCCTTTTCGAGGCTACGAAAAGCGAATCCGGGAACAGCTCAGCATGCTGTTCGGCAGCTTGGGATTCGATGCGCGACGCGATATCGCCGGCATTATTCTGAATCGCTGGGGGCACGCATATCTAAGCGCCCAACCCGGCTTCTTCTTCGGCAAAGACGGGAAGCCGGGGCCGGGCGAGGTTTTGCGCACCACGCCGTTCGACAGGATCAGCTTCGCCAATTCCGATTTAGCCGGGATTATGGATCACCGGACGTCGATCTTAGAAGCGCATCGTGCCGTGGGGCAGGCGCTTTCGCCTGCCAACCGAGCCTAACGCGAGCGCGCCGCCGTGGCCGCAGCCGGCTTTGGTGTTTCCGCCACAACAGGGACAACCGCCGGCGCCGGATCCTTCCGCAGCATGCCCAGCGCCTTGCGTAGCTCGGTGTCAAGTGCCTGACGGATGTCCGGATTGTCCTTCAGAAACTGGCGTGCGTTGTCGCGCCCCTGGCCGATGCGATCGCCCTTATAGCTGTACCAGGAACCGCTCTTCTCCACCAGGTTTTGCGCCACGCCCAGATCGATGAGATCGCCTTCGCGCGAGATGCCTTCGCCGTAAATGATGTCGAACTCGGCTTCCCGGAATGGCGGCGCCACTTTGTTCTTGACGATCTTCACCTTGGTTCGATTGCCGACCACTACTTCGCCGTCCTTGATGGCGGCGATGCGGCGGATGTCGGCGCGAACGGAGGAATAAAATTTCAGGGCGCGGCCTCCCGTAGTAGTCTCGGGATTACCAAACATCACTCCAATTTTTTCGCGAATCTGATTGATGAATACCAGGCACGTATTCGACTTCGAAACGTGGCCCGTGAGTTTGCGCATGGCCTGCGACATCAGCCGCGCCTGCAAACCCATGTGGCTGTCGCCCATTTCTCCGTCCAACTCGGATTTGGGAACCAGCGCGGCGACGGAATCCACCACCAGAACGTCGATGGAGCCGGAGACAATGAGCGCACTGGTGATTTCGAGCGCCTGCTCGGCGTAATCCGGCTGCGAGACCAGCAGATTGTCCACATCCACGCCCAGCTTGCGGGCGTACGCCGGATCCAGCGCATGCTCCACATCAATGAATGCGGCCATCCCGCCCACTTTCTGAGCTTCGGCGATCACCTGCAGGGCGATGGTGGTCTTCCCGGACGACTCCGGGCCGAAGATTTCGATGATCCGGCCGCGCGGGAATCCGCCCACGCCGAGAGCATGATCGAGTGAGATGGAACCGGAGGAGATGGCGGCCACCTGTACCACGGCCTCCTTCGATCCCAGTCGAACAATTGAGCCTTTTCCAAACTGCTTTTCGATCTGGGTTAGCGTGAGTCCTAGAGTGCGGGCGCGTTCTTTTTCATCCATGATGCAGTCCTATTGTAGCGGGTTTGAAACGAGAAACGAGGAACCAGAAACCAGAAACGGTTTTTACATCTTCGGCGCGTAGTACCCTTTGCGGCAGCGCACCAGAAGATCTTTGCGGCCCTTCACTCGGATCTCGACAGAGTGATACAGCCCGTCGGTCTTCAGCGGCTCGGGGCGATAAAAAATGTTGTATTGGTGGCGCAGCTCGTTCGAGATATTTTCGAAAGACTGGTTCAAATCGGACGCTTGAAAGGGGAAAAATGCCTGACCGCCCGTTTCGGAGGCGAAGTAGCGCATCACCTTGTCGCCATCAGTCGGGATGCGCGAGATGTTGGTGGAAATGGTGTAAACCGTGACATCGGCCTTCTGCGCCATTTCCAGCGCCTGATCGCGCGTGTAGCGGCTCTGGTTGTCTTCCCCGTCGCTCAGAATAACCATGGCGCGGCGAAATTTGTAGAGTGGCTGATCCTGCATCAATTTGTCGCGGCTGGCGAAAAAGATCGCGTCATAGAGAGACGTTCCGCCGCCGGGACGTAAACTTTGCACCGCCTTATCCAGCGAGGGAATATCGTCGGTAAGATCGGTGACCAGTTCAGCGGCAGTATCGAAACTCACCACCAGCGCTTTATCTTGATGCGGGCGGACGGTGCTGTCGATGAAAGCAGTGGCGGCTTCCTGCTGGAACCGGAATCGGTCGCGAATGCTGTTGCTGGTGTCGATGAGGATGGCCAGCCTTAACGGCAAATCTGTCTCGGCAGCGAATTCAACGATGGGCTGTGATTTCTTGGTCTCTAAAACCTCGAAATCATCCTTGGCCAGATCCGTAACGAAGCGGCCCTTCTTGTCGGATACGGTAAAAAGCATGTTGACGCGCGAGACGTCCACCGTAATACGCGTCTTATCCGGGGAATCTTGAGCCGGGGCCTTGTCGTTTTTTTGCCCGATGAGCGCGAACGTGAACGCGCAGAATGCGACTGCGGCGAGGACAGCAGGTTTCATTGACGTAACCCCATTATAGGGACTTCGGGCTGGGGCCTGGGGACTGGGGGCCGAGGCCATCGAGAAATTCCTCGAGTTCGGGCGGCAGGGGCGCGGTGACGCTTATTTTCTCGCCTGTCGTCGGACTCGTAAATGTTATGCGGTGAGCGTGGAGGAAAAAGCGGGCCAGCGCCGCTGGTGGGGCTCCATAGAGTTTGTCGCCGGCTACTGGATGTCCGATGCTGGCCAAATGGACCCGGATCTGGTGAGTTCGGCCCGTTCCAATTTTTACTTCCATGTAGCTGTAGCCTTCGAAGCGCCGCAGCACTGTGTACTCGGTTATGGCCTGGCGGCCCGTGGCTGACTTCGCCGTCATACGAATACGTCGAATTGGATCGCGCGCGATGGGCTTGGTGATTTGTCCTTGATCCATTTTCATGTGTCCGTGCACCAGAGCGAGATATATTTTTTCCACATTCCGGTCGGAGAACTGCGCGGCGAGATGGCGATGCGCGGTGTCCGTCTTCGCAACCAGGATGACTCCGCTAGTGAGCCGGTCCAGCCGGTGCACGATTCCCGGCCGCAAATCGCCGCCCACGCTCGATAACTTTCCGAAGCGATGCACCAGCGCATTCACTAGCGTGCCGGAGTGCCGGCCTGCACCCGCATGCACCACCATCCCGGCCGGTTTGTTGATCGCAATCACATCGTCATCCTGATACAGGATTTCGAGCGGCAAATCCTCGGCTACCGCGCGGAGCGGCGCCAGATCGGCCGGCGTCACCTGAATCTGCTCCGCCCCTTTCAACAAATAAGAACGTTTAGCGGGAACTCCGTTCACTTGCACGCGGCCTTGATCGATCCATGCCTGCAGGCGCGACCGGCTGTATTGCGGAAGTTGATTGTGGAGAAATTGGTCCAGTCGTTGGCCGGCGTCGGTGGCTGAGGTCTCTAGTTCGATCACGCTTGTGCTACACCAGTTATATTCAAAACCACGCCCCAGTTGTTGGAACCCGCGAACGTTTCATTCTGGTGTTGTTGTTCTGCGGCTTGTTAGCAGCGCGGCTCTGTCACACCGGCATCGTCTGGGTGGAAGAAGGATATCCCACCGCGGCCGCGATCCAGATTCTGGATGGCAAGCTTCTCTACCGCGACATCTGGTTTGACAAGCCGCCGCTCGCGGCATACACCTATCTGCTATGGGATGCGCGTATCGGAGTGCCGTTGCGCGTTGCCGGCGCAATCTTCGTTTTTCTTTGCTGCTGGATGGCGTGGCGGTTCGCGCGTGAAATATGGAGCCCGCGCGAGGGCTTGGCAGCGGCGTGCTTCGTCGCATTCTTCCTGACGTTTGGGATTCCGTCCGCGGTGATGGCGCTGGCTCCCGATCTGCTGATGGTGTTGCCGCACATCGCCGCTATTTATCTGGCGTGGCGCGGGCGCGCGTTTCTGAGTGGGTTAACAACTGGTGTGGCAATGCTGGTGAATCCCAAAGCCGTTTTTGTGCTGGCCGCCTGTGCACTCTGGACAGGGCGTTCATGGACCTCGCTGCTCGCCGGGTTCGCTCTCCCTAATCTGGCGGCGCTCGCAATTTTTGGAAATCCCTACATTCAGGAAGTCTGGAAATGGGGCGCGCTATATTCCAGGCAAGCGTTCGCGTTTTCGACAGGAATCACTCGCACCTTGAGCTGGGCCGGCTTTCACTGCGCGTTAATGGTCGCTGCCGCGTTCGCGTTTTGGAAAGAGAAGCAGTGGCGGATGCTCATCTGGCTGCTGCTGGGCCTGGCAGCCGTAGCGGCCGGGTGGCGATTCTTTCCGCGCTACTACTTCCAATTGCTGCCCGTGATGGCATTGCTGGCCGCGCGCGGCTACATCCTGCTGGGGCGATGTCGAGCCGTTGTCTGGCTGCTGCTATTGATTCCGCTGGCTCGCTTCGGTCCGCGATATGTCACGCTGGCCTCGGGTCTGGTGGATGGTCGCCAGCCGGAATGGAGCGACCTCGCCATGAACCAGGACAGCCGTGCGGCCGCGGATCGGATCGGCTACGAAGGCACGCTACTCGTGTGGGGCTACCGGCCGGACATTTTCGCCTACACGCGGATGCAAGCGGGCACCCGGTTTCTGGATTCGCAGCCCCTAATCGGTGTGCTGGCGGATCGCCACTTGACTAACTCCGATGTGATCGCGCCCGAGTGGGCGGCCGAGAATCGAAAAGAGTTGTCGAAGACGGCGCCGGATTGGATTGTGGATGGGCTTGCGCCTTATAATCCAGCTCTTGGGATTTCGAATTACCCGGATTTGAGCGACTGGTTGGCGGGATATCAGGAAGTAGGACGGACGCGCGGAACAATTATCTATAAACGAAAGTAATCGTCAGGTTTAGAAGCGGAGCCGAACCGCGACCGTGACCGTGCTGACGCCCAGGGCTACTTTGCCCGAATTATAGCCCCGCGCGTAAGCAAGGGGACAGGCGCCGGAGCCGAACCGCGACCGTGAGGGAGTCGGTGCCTTTGTCTCCCTTGCCTTTCGACACAACCACCCTCACGCTCCCGAATGATGCTTCACCACCGTAAGCGTGACTTGCGATGGATACTGCTTGGAATGATGCACCGCATTATGCGCCACCACTCCCTCGCTCTCATCGTAGTTCTTCCCGCCCGTATTCAAATTCCTATCGAAGCGTGGAAAATTGCTGCTCGATACCTCAATGCGAATTCTATGGCCGGCCGGGAAAAAATTGCTGGTCGTCATGGGCTGCAGCGCTACCTTGTACACTTTGCCCGCTTCCATCCAGACCGGCGGCTTTTCGTATCCGTCGCGATAGCGCAACCGTTGGATGGTCTCGTCCAGATTGTAGGCAGTTCCGTCCGGATATACGTCCAGCACCTTCACGGAGAAATCGGTATCCTTCGCATCCGACGATACGTACAGCGTCACGTCGATGGGGCCGCTCACCTCGGTTCCCTCTTTTAATGGATCGGAAGTGTACACCAGGATATCGGCGCGGGCTTCCATTTTGCGTTGATCGAAAGCGCCCGCCGTAATTGCGTTACCGGTGCAGCATACGTTGCCGCCATAGGAAGGAACCGGGTTCATGGGATCGTAAACGAAGCCGTCGGAATTGTCGGCGGCGGGCTCACCGGAAGTAAGTGAGCCGTCGCCGTAAAGGCTATTTGCTTTTCCGCCGCTCGCCAAATACAAAGTCATTGGCTGTGCCCCTTCCGGCGGCCAAGTCTCAGACGTCTGCCACTTGTTCAATCCCATGGTGAAGTAACGAACCCTCGGCATCGTCTCGAGAACATGATTGTTCTCGCCCTTCAGAAAGAAATCGAACCAGCCGTAAGTGAGTGCGTCGTAATCCAGACGTGCGTCGCCCATGCTGCGCTCTCCGACGATAGTATCCTCGGTAGCCCGCTTGTAGCCGCAATGGCCCACGGGCGCGATGATGGCGTATTGCTGTTTCGCAATCTCCGGCTTCGCGGTCTTGCGAACGTAGTTGTAAGCGGCCAGATTGGGTCCGATGGAAACGTCGTACCACGACATGAACCAGAATCCCGGAACGTTGATGGGATGGTCGTCATGCCAAAGCCCTCCGCGATACCAGGCCGGATCATTCGGAGCGCGTTTGATCATCGCGCCTCCGGTGCCCACTTCCATGCGGTCCGCGAAAATTCCGTGCGGAGCGTCCACGGCCTTGAGGATGTCCATTTCCGGAAGATGCCACAGTGCCTTCGCCCAATCCACCGGCGGAAGTTGCGGTGCAAGATCGAATGATTTCGAGGCGCGAATCAGATCCTCCTCGGAAGTATTCGGCGGAAACATGGGGCGCACCTGGTTCTGCTCGCCATACAGCCAGGTAATGAAAAGCATTTGCACTGCGCCGCCGCGATACCAGTTGCCCTGCTCATAGTACGGACCCACGCGTCCCACGCCCGCGCCGAATCCTTGCGGGATCATAGCGGCGAACGCAGGATTCCCTTGCGCGGCCACTCCCAATTGCCATTCGGCCGTTGAAGAACACCCGATGGTCCCTACCTTGCCGTTTGACCACGGCTGCGACGACATCCACGTGATGGCGTCCGTGCCATCGGTCAACGGTGGCCCCAGAATGTCGTAGCTGCCTTCCGAGAAAAAGTGGCCGCGCTCGTTCATTTCGATGAATGCGTACCCGTGTTTAACGGCCTGCAGCTCAGTGGTCAGGTCGCGCGGTACGCCTCCGCGCACGTCCCAGTAATTGAAATTGTAGGGTGTGCGGACAAAGATGATTGGATACTTCTTGGATACATCTTTGGGGCGGTAGACGTCGGCCGCCATGCGTTTGCCATCGCGCATCGGCACCATCACCTTGCGCTCGATGATGGCCAGCGATTCCAATTCTTTTTCAGTGGCGTTGCGGGCGGCTACCATCTGCGGATCGAGTGCCGGACGCGGCTGGGCCCAGGCGCTAGCGGCCATCGCGAAGACGATAGCGGGAAGGGCGGATGGTTTCATTTTCATTGCAGTTCAGATCAGTGTACTCCTTTTCGGTAAACTAATAGCAGGTGTCAATGGCCTCGCATTCGGTCACAAAACTAACGGAAGAACAGTACCTGGCACTGGATCGCGCCGCGGAGTTCAAGAGCGAATATTTCGATGGTGAGATGTTCGCCATGTCTGGCGCCTCGATGCGACACACCGATCTGCAGTCTAACCTTCACGGCGAACTCTACGCGGCCTTGCGTGATAAAGACTGCCGCGTGCATGGCCCGGACTTCAGAATTCGGGTTTCTAGCCGCATGTATACGTACCCCGACATTTCTGTGGTGTGCGGCAAGCGGCTTCTAGCCGACGATAGCCAGGATGCGCTGCTCAATCCGGCAGTGATCATAGAAGTGCTCTCGCCTTCCACCGAGAGTTACGATCGCGGTCTCAAGCTCCAGGCCTACCGCACGATTGCTTCTTTGCAGGATTACATCCTGATAAACCAGAACGAGATTCGGATCGAGCAGTACACCCGCCTGGAAAACAATCTCTGGATTCTGCGCGACTACCAAAGTCTCGACGAAGAATTGGCCATAAGCTCCATCGGCGTATCGCTCCCGCTCAGCCGCATCTACAACCGCGTTGAATTCCCCGCAACCTAACCAAATAGGAATTTCTCAGTCTCCATCCATATGTCATCCAGCACGTTCAGCAGTTGGTGGTCCGATTCCATCAGCCGCAGCGTGGTGTCCGGATGCCGCTTGGAGAATGTGACGGAGTTGCCCGCAGGCACTGTAGTATCGTGCTTGCCGTGAAAAATGAGCGTTGGCTGCGGAAACTCCGGGTAATCCTCGAACTTGCGTGCATCTTCGAACAACTGATAACCCAGCGCGGCCTCGCGACCCTCGCTATAGTGGAACAGCTGCAGCACTCCGCTGCGCTTCCACTCGTCCATCTTCTCCTCGCCCAACTCCTCGGGCCAACGGGTGAGAAACGAGAATGCCGGCGCTAACAGCACCAGCTTTTCAACTTCCGGATGACGCGCGGCATACAGCGCCGCCAGGTATCCGCCCATGCTGGAGCCGATCAGCGATACCGCATCCCCGTGCGCCACGCGCTCGATCACGGCCAGTTGTCCACTAATAGTGAGCTGCTCGAATCTGCCTTCCGCCAGAACTGGGATTTCGAGACCCATTCCCAACTCGGCGAACCGTTCCCGAAAGAAGCGCGCCTTTTGAGATGAAGGCCCGCTGGCAAATCCGTGTAAATAAACGAATCGACTCATTTGTCAGCCACCGGCCGTTGGATCGGGGATGTAACCGAACCGCGACCGCGAGCGAGCGATACCACGAGAGCCGCCAGGTCCGCCTCCGTGGTAGCGCTCCCTGCCCGTCGCGGCTCAGTTTTCCGTCCACGCCAACGTGCATCCGCATTTATGTCGTGCACCCCGGATCAGCCGGTGCCGGCCCCTGGGTACAGCTCTGCTGCTAAGATTAAGAATCCTGGCCGCAAGATCTGATTCTAACCAGTTAGGCAGTGAAGAATTGGTAGGCCATTTGGAGGTGGCTAACGTGGCGTAGTTGCGGCCAATCGCCATCATCGCTAGAATCAATGAGTTTGCAGACAGTTTGGGAGGATTCATGTCGGTTGAACAAAGAGTGAAGCAGATAATCGTCGAGCAGTTGGGCGTGGACGAAAGTCAGGTGGACAATACCGCCTCCTTCGTGGATGATCTCGGTGCGGACTCGCTGGATATAGTGGAGCTGGTGATGGCGTTCGAAGAGGCATTCGATATTGACATTCCCGACGAAGACGCCGAGAAGATCGCCACCGTGAAAGACGCCATCGATTACATCGAGAATAAGAAGAAAAAGTAGGCGGGATTGAAACCAGCGTTGTCGCGCAGAGTAGTAGTGACGGGAGTCGGTCTGGTGAGTCCGCTCGGAATCGGCACCGAGGAGAGCTGGCAGGCCCTCCGCGCGGGCCGGCCCGGCATTTCCCGCATCGAGAATTTTGATCCCTCGGCATTCAGTTGCCGCATAGCTGGAGAAATCAAGAATTTCGACCCCAGCCGGTACATCGAGAAAAAAGAGATCAAGAAAATGGGCCGCTTTATCCAGCTCGGCATAGCGGCCAGTGAATTCGCGCTCGCTCAATCGGGGTTGCAAGTGGATGCGCATAATGCGGAGCGGGTTGGTGTTTACATCGGAAGCGGAATCGGCGGATTCGAAGTGATTGAGCGCGAACACAAGATCTTGCTCGAAAAAGGTCCCAGCCGCATCTCTCCATTTTTTATTCCGGCCACCATAATCAATTTGGCGTCCGGCTACGTTTCAATCCGTACTGGCGCTAAGGGCCCCAATTCAGCAACCGCTACGGCCTGCACCTCCAGCGCGCACTCCATCGGCGACTCTTTCAAGATCATCCAGCGCGGCGACGCAGACGTTATGATCTGCGGTGGCGCCGAGGCCGCCATCACGCCCATGAGCGTAGGAGGATTCGCTGCCATGCGTGCACTCTCTCACCGCAACGACGAGCCTGAAAAAGCCTCGCGGCCCTGGGATGCCCAGCGCGACGGCTTCGTGGTGGGCGAAGGCGCCGGCATGCTGATCATCGAAGATCTGGAACTGGCCAAGCTGCGCGGCGCCACAATCTTGGCCGAGATCGTCGGGTATGGCATGAGCGGCGATGCGCACCACATCACCAGTCCGTCCGAAGACGGTGATGGCGCATTCCGGGTGATGCGCAATGCCTTAAAGGACGCGGATATCCAGCCACATCAGATCGATTATGTCAACGCTCATGGCACTTCTACCGAACTTGGCGACAAAATTGAGACGCTCGCGCTGAAACGCGCCTTTTGCGAGCACGCCTACAAACTGGCGGTGAGTTCCACGAAATCCATGACCGGCCATTTGCTGGGTGGCGCGGGCGGTTTGGAAGCTGGCATCACAGTGCTGGCCTTGCGGGATCAAATCGCGCCCCCTACTATCAACCATGACGTGCCTGATCCCGAGTGCGATCTGGACTATGTTCCGAATCATGCCCGGCCGATGAAAATTGAGTACGCGCTCTCGAATTCGTTCGGATTCGGAGGCACCAACGGTTGCCTCATCTTTAAGAGATTTGCGGACTGAACGTTTGCCATGAAAATTATCGTCTCCATCAAGCAGGTTCCGGTACGCGATTCCCAGCTTCGCATCGATGCGAACGGCCGCTGGATTCAAGAGAACGATCTGAGCTTCGAGATCAATGAGCCGGATGCATATGCGCTGGAAGAGGCTCTACAGTTGAAGGAAAAGCACGGCGGCGAAGTGGTCGCTTTGTGCGCCGGTCCGGCTCGCGCTTCGCAAACCATACGCGAGGCTCTGGCGAAGGGCGCCGATCGCGCCATCCACATTGAGGAAGAAAACTTGCAGTCCTTCGACACCTTGGGTATTGCGAAACTGCTGGCTGCAGCCGCAAAACCTGAGCAGCCCGATCTGATTCTGACCGGCTTGCAATCTGACGACCTGGGATACGGACAGACCGGCGTGGTGCTGGCTGAGGTGCTGGGCCTTCCGCACGGGACCATCATTATGGCGGTGGAAAAAACGGACAGCGGCATCCGGGTGAAACGGGAACTCGAAGACGGCTGGTTCCAGCAGGTGGAAATGCCGCTGCCCGCCGTGCTCACCATTCAATCCGGCATCAACAAGCTGCGCTACGCCACTCTGATGGGCATCAAGAAAGCCAAGACCAAAGAAATCAAGCGGCAAACTGTCGCCGAACTGGGCATTTCAGCAGCACCCACGGCGGTGCTTGAGCGCATTTATGCTCCGCAACGCACCAAGCAGACTCAGATCCTGGAAGGCACTGCCAAAGAGGCTGCGGCGAAACTGGTGGAGAAGCTCAAGTTCGAGGTGCGCGTGATATGAGCGGCGTTCTGGTGATCACGGAGCAGCGCGGCGGCGCTTGGAATCGCATGTCGTGGGAAACTCTTGCGGCCGGCCAGCAGCTAGCCGGGCAATCCGGTGCGACGGTGTCCGCGGCAGTGGTCGGGCAGGGCATTGAGACGCTCGCCGGCGAGCTTGCGAAGAAGAAATTGGAGCGCGTATACGCTGTCAATCACGAATTGCTCAAATCCTACACCGCGGATGGATACACGGCGGCCATCGAACAGTTGATCCGGAAACTGAACCCGTCGCTCGTGCTGTTTCCGCACACCTATCAGGTGCGCGACTTCGCGCCTAAGCTGGCTACGCGCTTCGGGCAGGTTCTCATCAGCGACGCTATCGGGTTTCGAGTGGAATCCGGCTCGCCTGTCTTCGTCCGGCAGCTTTTTCAAGGCAAGCTGAATGCCGACGTGAAGCCGGGAGGTGCGGCCTCGCATTTCGCTTCCATTCAGGCGGGCGCGTTTCGAGCCGATAAACTTGAGGTTGGTTCCGCGCCGGTGGAGAATTTCCAGCCCTCCCTGAGCGCGGACACGATTCGCGCGAAACCCCTGGAGCCGTTCCGCGAATCAGCGCGCGCCGTGGATTTGACTGCTGCCGATATCATTGTCTCGGTGGGCCGCGGGATCAAGGAGAAGGAAAACATCCCGATTGTCGAGGAGCTGGCGAAGGTGCTAGGTGCTGAACTGGCAGCCTCGCGGCCGATCTGTGACAGCGGCTGGCTCCCGATGGAGCGCCAGGTGGGCAGTTCCGGCCAAACCGTCTCGCCCAAAGTATATCTGGCGGTGGGAATTTCGGGCGCCATCCAGCATCTCGTAGGCATGAAAGGCGCCAAGACCATCGTCGCCATCAACAAGGATGCCAACGCGCCGATATTCGAAGTAGCGGATTATGGAATCGTGGGTGACCTGTTCGAAGTAGTTCCTGCACTGATCGAAGAAGTCAAGAAAGCCAAGGGCTAAAGAAAATTATTACTGTGTTCCAACTGCTCACCGAGCCGTGGCGCAGGCACTCCTGCCTGCCGGGTCGAGACTCTTCTCGACCAAGCTCCAGCAGTACTGCGGCCGCGGCAGGCGAAGAGTCTAACTTGTAGGGCCGAGTGAAACTCCGGACAATGCTCGCCGACGCCATGCGCCGCTTTCGAGCGCGCCGCATGCAAGAATTTGTCAAGCGGTTCCAAGTAACTCCTGGGACACGGATTCTAGACGTGGGCGGTACGCCGTCGAATTGGCTGCTGGCGGAAGTGCGCCCTCGCGTGACGCTGCTGAATATGCCGCGCGGGCAGGAGCAGTGCGAAGAGGGTTTCACGTTCGTCTCTGGCGACGGCTGCGAATTGCCGTTCCGTGATCAATCGTTCGAAATCGTTTTCAGCAACTCAGTGATTGAGCACGTTGGCGCGCCCGCCCAGCAGCGCAAGTTCGCCGATGAAATCCGGCGCGTCGGCAAGCGCTATTGGGTACAGACGCCGAACCGATGGTTTCCTCTGGAGCCGCACCTTCTGACGCCGTTCGTTCATTGGCTGCCGAGAAACTTGCAGCAAGCCTGGGTGACTAAATGGACGATATGGGATTGGGTGGAGCGACCGAGCCCAGACCGGCGCGAATATTACATCCGACATTTTCTAAGCGATATCCGTCTGCTCTCCGCATCCGAACTGGCGGCCTTATTTCCCGCTGCCGAAATTCTGCGGGAGCGGAGCCTGGGTTGGACCAAGTCCCTAATCGCCGTTTCAGAACCGCGACCCTAAGGGAGTCGGTGCCCTTGCAGATTTTTTCACGGCGCATCTTGTGTACAGCCCGCGTACAATGTAACGGAGTGAGCTGGCAACCTGAAATCGACGAGATTCGGCGGCGCGAGGCCATCGCGCGCGAAATGGGCGGCGCGGCGAATATCGAGCGGCAACACAAAGCCGGTCGCCTCACCGTGCGAGAAAGAATCGCAAGTTTGCTCGACCCGGATTCGTTCCGCGAAATCGGAGCGCTTGCCGGGAAAGCCGTTTATGACGACAGCGGCCAGCTCAGCGCCTTCACTCCATCCAACTTTGTCACTGGCACTGGCAAAATCGACGGCCGTCCGGTAGTGGTCGGCGGCGACGATTTCACCGTGCGGGGCGGCGCGCACGACGCGGCTATCGGCGACAAAATGGGTCACGGCGAAAAGCTGGCCCGCGGCTTGCACATTCCCATGGTCCGTCTGGTGGATGGCACAGGCGGTGGCGGCAGCGTCAAAACCATCGAGCAGATCGGACGCACCTACGTTCCCGCGAATCCTGCCTGGGACACCATCACCGCGATGTTGGGCGAAGTACCGGTGGTTGGCGCTTGTCTCGGTCCCGTGGCTGGCCTGGGCGCGGTGCGCGTGGTTACTTCCCACTTCTCGCTGATGGTGCGAGGGTCAAGCCAGCTTTTTGTCGCTGGCCCGCCAGTGGTGGAGCGTGGCGTCGGCCAAAAGGTCTCTAAGGAAGAGCTCGGCGGACATGAGATCCACGCACGCGGCAGCGGCGCCGTGGATAACGAAGTGGCGAGCGAGGAAGATGCGTTTCAGGCTATCCGCCGGTTCCTTTCGTATTTGCCTTCGAGTGTCTGGCAGGCTCCGCCGCGTGCTTCCTCCGACGACGATCCGCGGCGCCGCGAAGAAGAGCTGATTTCCATAATCCCACGCGATCGGCGGCGTGCCTACGATATACGGCGGATTCTGACGGCGGTCTTCGATCGCGATTCATTTTTCGAAACAGGTTATTACTACGGCCGCCCCCTGGTGTCTGGACTCGCGCGGTTGAACGGCTATCCGGTGGGCGTCTTAGCGAACGATCCGCGCCACGGCGGCGGCGCGCCCAACGCTCCCGCGTGCGACAAAATGATTCGACTGGTCGACACCTGCGACACGTTCCATATTCCGATAGTGAATTTCGTCGATAATCCTGGGTTTCTAATCGGCAGCGCTGCCGAGCGTGCGGGAACAGTCCGCGCCGGAGCCCGCGCCCTGGTCGCCGTATATCAGGCCGGCATGCCGTGGATCTCTGTTCTTATCCGCCGCTGCTATGGCGTCGCGGGCGCCGGACACGGCAACGCTCAGGCGCTCAACCTGCGTTACGCGTGGCCCTCGGGCGATTGGGGATCGTTGCCCATTGAAGGCGGAGTGCAAGCGGCCTACCGGCGAGAAATCGAAGCGGCGCCGGACCCAGATGCGCGCCGCCGCGAGATCGAAGAAAGACTCCATCGTTTTCGCTCGCCCCTGAGAACCGCGGAAGCATTTGGGATTGAAGAGATCATCGATCCGCGCGATACGCGTCCACTGCTTTGCGAATGGGTGGAGGGTGCTTACCGAATGCTACCCGCGGAGCTGGGACCGAAAGCGAGGACCTGCCGGCCATGAAAGCCTGGCGTGTGCATGCCTGGGGCGAACCCGAGACCATGTCGTTCGAGGAAATCGCGGCGCCTGAGCCTGGGCCGGATCAGGTGCGAATCCGCAATCATGCAGCCGGACTGAATTTCTTCGACATTCTGCAGGTGCAAGGCAAATATCAGATCAAACCGCCATTTCCATTTACTCCCGGCGCAGAAGTTGCGGGCGTCGTGGACGCCGTCGGCGCAGGCGTCACCGAGTTCTCGATTGGCGATCGCGTACTTTCGATCACGCACGGTGGGGCCATGGCGGAATACTCGATCGGGCGCATCGGCATGACCTTCGCGATCCCGGCCGGCATGGATTATCCGGAAGCGGCCGCTTTCCCAATCGTTTATCACACGTCGTACTTTGCTTTGGGATTGCGCGCTGGGTTGAGCGATGGCGAATGGTTGCTGGTGCATGCCGGTGCCAGCGGCGTCGGGATGTCGGCCATCCAGCTTGGACCCACGTTCGGCGCACATGTGATTGCGACTGCCGGAAGCAGCGAGAAACTCGACTTCGCACGATCCCTGGGCGCGGAGCATGTGATCAATTACAACGATGCCACGTGGGTAGACCAAGTGAAACAGCTCACCGGCGGCCGTGGCGCGGATGTCATCTACGATCCCGTCGGCGGCGACATCTTCGATCTATCCACGAAATGCATTGCACCCGGCGGACGGTTATTGGTGATCGGTTTCGCGAGCGGCAGAATCCCGACCATCGCGGCAAATCGGATCCTAATAAAAGATATCGCCATCGTGGGTGCGTTGTGGGGAACTTACGCGGCGGCACATCCGGACTATTTGACTGAGGCGCAGCGGGCACTGGCGGGCCTAGTCCAACCCCCGAAGCCTCGCTGCTATCCGCTGGATCAGGCGCCATCCGCATTGCGCGACTTGGCGCATCGAAAGATTCTCGGCAAAGCCGCTCTTACCATATCTTGATCCGCGTGTATCCGCGTTCATCAGCGGCCAAATGTGTTCGAATAAAAAGATATGGAAATCATCAAAGTCATTGGCCGCGAGATCCTGGATTCGCGCGGCAACCCCACGGTTGAGGCCGACGTGCACCTCGCCGACGGTACTGTTGGACGGGCTGCCGTCCCCTCGGGCGCATCCACGGGCGAGCATGAGGCGGTTGAGCTCCGCGATAACGATCCCAAGCGGTACTTGGGCAAAGGGACGCGCAAAGCCGTTCAGAATATCAACAAGAAAATCGCACCAGCCGTCGTCGGTATGGAGGCGGAACAGCAGTCCGCTATCGATCGCAAGATGATTGAGCTGGACGGAACGCATAACAAGGCCAAGCTGGGGGCGAATGCGATCCTTGCTGTTTCCATGGCCTCGGCACGCGCCGCGGCTCAGTCTCAGATGACACCGCTGTATCGCTATCTGGGCGGAGTCGCCGCGAATCTGCTGCCGGTTCCGCTGATGAATATTCTCAACGGCGGTGCGCACGCCGACAATTCCGTCGATCCTCAGGAATTCATGATCACGCCCTACGGTGCGTCGTCGTTCGCCGAAGCGCTGCGCATGGGCGCGGAAGTGTTTCACACCCTGAAAGGTGTTCTCAAGAAGCGAGGCTACTCCACTTCTGTCGGTGATGAGGGCGGTTTTGCTCCGAACCTGAAGTCTAACGAAGAGGCGCTGGAGGCCGTGCTCGAGGCGATTACCAAAGCGGGTTACAAGCCCGGCGCGCAGATCGGGATTGCACTCGACCCCGCCGCGAGCGAGTTCTACGACGGCGAAAAGAAAAAGTACGTCTTCAAGAAGTCCGACAAGAGCGAGCGTACTTCCGAACAGATGGTGAAGTTCTGGGCGAAGTGGGTGGAGCAGTACCCCATCGTTTCGCTCGAAGACGGCATGGCGGAAAACGATTGGGACGGTTGGAAACTTCTAACTGATGTGCTCGGCAAAAAGATCCAACTGGTGGGCGACGACATATTCGTCACCAATACGGAGATCTTCGCGAAAGGAATCGAGAAGGGAATCGCCAATTCGATTCTGATCAAAGTAAACCAGATCGGTACACTGACAGAGACGTTGGAAGCCATGGAAATGGGCGCGAACGCGAATTACACAACAGTGGTGTCGCACCGGTCGGGCGAGACGGAAGATGCATTCATCGCCGACCTGGTGGTGGCC
>DASYNU010000157.1:0-29090 GCA_036008345.1 Bryobacteraceae bacterium | reverse complement strand
TCGGCTTTGAATCTTCCTCAGGAGCGCGACCTCCCAAGGAATCATTCACACTCTAAACCACACCGCTCCAACTCCACCCCAAAACCGGACATTTCTACTTGGCAGAGATTAGGACATTTCTACTTGGCGCTGACAGGGGGGGGCTTTGCCGCCGCATCCAAGTTAGCTTGGTCCACGCCTGCATTTTTGTGATCTAATTATCGAACGGAGAACGGACGCAAGGTGCCCGACTCGGACGTGCAACAACCCGATCTTGAACAACTAGCCGTCGCACGGTTTGGCCCCCTCAGCAGCGCTGAAATCAACCTTGTGCGCGCGTCTCCCAAGGGAGAGACGGCCTATTGCGGGCCGAGCGAGGAGGACAATGATCCGGACAACGATCCGGTTGGATCGGACGCGTGGGGTGAAGAGCGCTGGATTCGCGCTGGGCTAGTCCGTTGGCTCTGCGTCGACCGGGACGCAGTAGGTCGTGTCGATCCCAGGGGCGTCATAGTGCACGCTGCGCTCATTAAGGGGGAGCTAGACCTCTCGTTCGTCATTGTCCCCTTCTTCCTCGGTCTCATCCGGTGTAGCCTGTCCGACCAGCTCGTCTTAAGGTTCATTGAAATTCCGTCCCTTGACATCAGTGGTACTCGTTTGCCTTCCCTGGATGCAGAACATGCCCTGGTGAGAGGTTCAGTTTCTCTGAGAGGCGTCACGTCTGAAGGCGCCGTGCAACTAAACGGTGCGCGCGTTGGAGGCAACCTCGAATGCGATGGTGGCAGGTTCCAGGGCAAAGCGATCGCGGGCACCGTTGGGATCGCGATTGCCCTTAAGGCCACGAATGCGAAGGTGATGGGCGATGTGCTGCTCCGCAACGGATTCGCCGAGGGCAAGGTGCTGCTGAACGGCGCCGAGATCGGAGGGAGCCTCGATTGTGGTGGTGGCAAGTTCCAGAGCCCAGCGATAGCGGGCCTCGCTGAAACCGGGACGTCGTTGCAGGCGGAAGGCGCAAAGGTGGCGAGAGACGTTCTTTTTCGCAACGGTTTCGCGGCAGAGGGTGGAGTGCGACTGTTAGGTGCGCATATCGGTGGGAACCTTGACTGCGACGGCGGCAAATTTCAGAACCCAGCGAAGCCTGGCGCTGTTAGCAGCGGGATGGCATTGAACGCCGGGGGCGTCAACGTGGGCAGATCTGTTTTCCTTCGCCGGGGGTTCGCCGCCGAAGGGCAGGTGCGACTGTACGGCGCACGGATCGGAGGGAACCTAGAATTCGACGGCGGCCAGATTCAGAACCCTGCAAAGCCGGGCGCGGATGGGAGCGGGATTGCTATTGAGGCGGCTAACGTGAACGTGACGGGGCAAGCTCTGCTTCGCAGCGGGTTCGTCGCTGAGGGAAGTGTGTCGCTGTACGCCGCCCAGATCGGAGGGAGCCTGGACTGCTCTAGTGGCAAGTTTTTGAACCCGGCTGCGGCGGACGTCGCGGGATCTGGGACGGCGCTGAACGCGGAGAACGCGACTGTTGCAGGCGACATTCTTCTTCGCGGTGGGTTCACTGCCAATGGTGAAGTCTGGTTGTATGGAGCCGAGGTCGGAGGGAATTTGGACTGCCACGGGGGTAAATTTCACAATCCGATCCTAGCAGACGTCTCTGCAAGTGGCGTGGCCTTGCGTGTAGAGGGAGCCAGTGTGGCGGGGGCTGTTTTTTTTTGCGACGGTTTCACGGCCGAGGGACTCGTGCGGCTGTACGGTTCTCACATCGGCGGGAATCTAAGCTGCGATGGCGGCCGGTTCCAGAACCCAGCACAATCTGGGGCTGTCGGGGGCGGGACGGCTTTGAACGCCGAAGCTGTAAGCGTGGCTAGAGCCGTTCACCTTCGAAAGGGGTTCGTTGCCGAAGGAGGTGTCCGGCTGTTCGGTGCTCGGATCGGTGGGAACTTGGAATGCGACGGTGGCCAGTTTCAAAACCCTGCGAAGGCGGGCACGGTCGGAAGCGGGATTGCCCTTGATGCTTCGAACGCGAATGTTACGGGACATGTTCATCTTCGCCGAGGGTTCACGGTGGGGGGGCTGGTGTTGCTCTATGCTGCCGAGGTCGGAGGGAATCTCGATTGCCAAGCCGGTACATTCGACGGATTGAATCTGTCCAATGCGTCAGCGGGTGCAATCCTGGATGACGAAGCGAGCTGGCCGAAAACCGGCGAACTCTTGGTCGACGGATTTGTTTACGGGCGCATCGCTGGCGGCCCGGTCGCTGCCACGAAAAGACTCGCCTGGCTCGCGAGGCAGCCCTCATTTGCGCGGCAGCCTTATCGTCAGCTTGCAAAGGTGCTGAAGGAGGCAGGAGACGACAAGGGCTGGCGCCGGGTCTGCGCCGAAATGGAAGCGAGGATATGGGGAAAACGAAGCTGGGTTTTCCAACCCTGGGGCTATCTGCTGCGAGGAACGATCAGCTACGGGTATTCTTCGCTCAGGGCACTGTGGTTGCTCCTCGCGTTGGTGATTGTTGGATGGGTGGTCTACGCGCAGGGTTACGAGGCAGGACTTATAGTCCCCACTGGCAAGGACGCGTACGATAGCATAACGTCCTACGGAGTGTTGCCCGGGTACTACGAGGACTTTCATGCCCTCCCCTACTCGTTGGAGAATTCCTTTCCGCTCGTCAGGTTTGGTGTTCAAGACAAATGGGTGCCGGCGAGGGACGAGCGAGCAGCCGCTCGCCAACCGGTCGGCCGACTCGCTCGGTTCCTCTTGCGCGTTACTCCTCCTAGGTTCCTAGAGTGGTTCAGGTGGTTCCAAATCTGCGCTGGATGGATTCTCGCGACACTATTCGTCGCGGGAGTCAGTGGTATAACCCGCAAAGATTGACGGGCCACAGGGAAACCAATTGGAATCAAGACGCGGAGTTTTAGATAAATGTCTTTGACGAGATCAGTTACGCTCCGGAGTGATAAGCTGAAGCTAAAGGTAGTTATGCCGGATCCTGCTTGCCCCTATGTTGAAGAGCGCAACAGTGGTCTTTACGTCACGGGGACTCGGGTCTCGCTCGATTCGGTTGTCATTCGCTTCCAAGAGGGCGCATCTCCTGAAGGAATTGTGCAATCGTTTCCGACATTGAAGCTTTTGCAGGTATACGGCGTGATCGCGTACTACCTCGAGAACGAAGAGATGATCAAGGAGTACATCGCTGAAGGCGAGCGCGAACTCGAACGATCCGTGCCCCCGCTGAGCGAAACGAACCCCGATCTCTTCGCGCGGCTTGAGACAGCCCGGCGGCAATTGAGTACGAAGCGCGCGTGACTGTCAGCTTCCTGGCGGATGAGGATCTCGATAACGACATCATCCGAGGTTTACGCTCTCGTGAACCGGCCATTGACATCCTCGATGTGAAAACCGCTGGATTGCGAGGGACCGGCGATTCGGAGCTGCTTAGCGTCGCGGCCGAGCAGGATCGAATTCTGATCACTCACGACCGGCGAACGATGACGCGGCACTTTTACCAGCGAGTCCATGACGGGACGTTGGCCCCGGGTTTGTTCATCCTCCCGCAGAGGCAGGGCGCGATCGGAGAGGTCATCGAGTCCTTCCTTTTAGTGTGGACGGCGTCACAAGCAGATGAGTCGCGGAACCAGATCGCTTATCTACCGTTCCGGTGAAAGGTTTTCCGCACGAAGCCCGAAAGTAGTCTCACTTCAACTGTTGGTGAAAGGTTGACGGATCGCCGTCGCCTACGCGATCGCCGGCTAGCTCCAGGCCGCCGGGGGAACTCATTCTCATAGCGACAGCGCGGCCGTCGCGCAGGATGAAAGAGATGCGTGTTCGCGCGGATGATCGCATTGTGAAAGCGCCGTCCGACAGCTTGAAGAGACGCTCCGCGCCTTGTCCCAGCGGTTGAATCAGGATGCGTCCATTCTCGTCGAATACACGGTATGTCCGGCGGTATTGGGCAAAGGAGTCGTGCAAGTTTGCTGGGACTTTGTCGGCGTTGAGCACGAAGGTTCCGGTGAATTGTTTGCCTTCCGAGGCTGAAACTGGATCGCCGGTCAATGGCAAGTCCGGCTGAGATGCAGGCTTGGGGAGTTCCGGCAAATTCAGAGCAGCGCGCGCAAGGGCTCGACCGATGGCGTACGCATTCTGACCTTCGGTGTTCGTCAAAACCACGACGGTGAGCTGATCATCGGCGAAATCGTACAAGCAGCCGCTGTATCCAAGCAGCGAGCCATGTTGGCCGACACTGCGATGATCGTCCTCATGATTTAGCGTGAGGGCCAGACCGTAGTGCATCTTTGGATCTTGGGCGCTCATGTGCTCGGAAGGACCTTCGGCGGTGCTCATCATTTTTAGCGTCTCTGGCCGGATGAGTTTTTGTGGCCCGGTAACGGCGCGCCAAATCTGGTATAGATCGCCTACCGTGCTGCAATAACGCAGGTCGGTGTTGTACGCCATGTCATTTTCATGCGCCATTACATAGCCGGTCCCAACTTTTCGATAACTGTGCGATAGCCCTGGGGTCAGCGTGAAATCGTCGCAATAGCTGGTGGATTTGACTCCGGCCGGGCGCAAGATGTTTTGCTGCATGTAATCTTCGTAGCTTAGTCCCGTGACGCGTTCCAGAACGGTCACCAGAAGTTGGAAGCCGGAGATGGACCAATCCCACTTTGTGCCGGGTTCATTCACCCAACGTTTGCCCGAATAGAGCGCCATCACTTCGTCCAGCGCTTTCGGCTGGCGGCTGGTGGCGTCGATGGGATCGCCGAGATAGTGGTAATCCACGATTCCGGATGTATGGTTCAACAACTGACGGATGGTGACGCGATGCCCTTGCTCGGGGAATTCGGGGATGAATTTCGAGACGGGGTCTTCCGGAGACAATTTGCCGCGTTCCACTTGTTGCAGGATGGCAACTCCGGTGAGCGGCAGCATGGGTCCGACGACGTGATAAACGGTCTCGGGCTTGGTGGGCGCTTGGAGGCCAAGATCGGCGAATCCGTAACTTTTATGGAGCAGGATCTGGTTGCCGCGCGCGAGCAACACGGAAGCTCCCACTACTTTTTCTTGCGTGATGACGCGTTTTGCGATGGCGTCCAGGCTGCCGGTGGATTGAGCAAAGATCGGGATAACGCACAAAAAGAGCCCAGCGAGTCGAGTCGGAATCATCGCGATGAATTATATACCCAGCGACAGGTGCATGCGAAGCCGTGGAAAAAGTTGGCGAAAGGCACCGACTCCCTTACGGTCGCGGTTCGGCTCCGTTACTCGCGGTCATCGGACACCCCGGCCGCTGACTAGGTACACGGCGAAAGTGCCTAGCCAATGGCCGCCTTCGTAATGTTCACTCCGGATACTTTCGAGGCCAGCCTGCTTGAATTTGGACGCGAGCGCGGTGTACGGCGCCCGGCGTGCATCCGAGGGCGGGAGCTTGGATGCGATGTCCTCCAGCATCCAAGCGCGGCTGAGATTGAGACCGGCCAGATGATACAGCTTGCCGTCCGCGAAGTCCGTGACATGGGTAGGTTCAAGATCCACAGCGGGAAGAAAAGCCGTGAGCCATTGCGCGAATTCCCGCGAAGGCAAGAGGCGGCGCACGGTATCTGCTTCGGCCAGACAGGGCGAAAGGAAATCCTCTCCGGAGGGCTCGTAGGATAGGGGGCAATTCCGATCCTTGAGGAAGTAGTCGCGCGCGCGGGATTCCACCAGCCGTCCGAATTCGGTGTTGGATGTTATGCGCGCGTAATCCAGCATGAGCCCGATGCTGAAAGCCGTGTTGTTGTGTTCCCCGGTCCGAACCGGATGTTCCAGCTTGGGGAGCCAGACGGCAATCTTGGATGCGGCAGCGAGCTCGAGCGGGTGCAGCGTCGTGTACCATTGCTGAGCGTCCGGGTCGCTGGATTCTTTCAATTCGGCGGCGAGTTGCAACAACCAGGCCAAGCCGTAGGGACGTTCGAAACCGCCGCGTCCGGGGGCATTGAGATATTCCACTTCTTTTCGAATATTGGCCGGCGTGAGACTCTGAGCCAGTGCGGCGCGGGCTTCGGCAGCGAACGGGGCATTGGGGAACATGCGGAGTAGCCGTGCGAGCAGCCAGTGGCCGTGGACAGAAGAGTGCCAATCGAAGCAGCCGTAGAAGGCCGGCGTGAGCTCACGCGGTGGTTTCACGTCGGCATCGGAGTTGAGCGAGTGCGCGATTTTGTTGGGATACTCCTGGTGCACGCAGGCGAGCGCCAAGTGGGCGAAACGCTGGGCCTGAGTTTGGTCGAAGCCGGAATTTGCCATGAGGGATCCTGAGAACAGAGCGATGAGGCAGTAAAGCCGGGACATGAGCGTATGGTAGCCGAGGTGAGGTATTGCTAGTTGGGTCCATGGTGGCGCTGCTAAGGAACTCGCGCAAAAGGAGTCCGGCGCGGGCCAGTTCCCGGTCCGTTTTGTGGTGCGCGCCGCACCCTTTGCGCTACTAAGGATCTCGCGCAAAACGGAGTCCGGCGCGGGCTAGTTTCCGGTCCCTTTGGCGGTGCGCGCCGCACCCTTTGCGCTTTCTTCCGGCGCGGTTCAGTTTTCCACGCGAGTCATTTGACCATCCGATACCGCGAGCAGGCCGGTATCTAGCATCTCCGCCACAACTGGAATCAGCCGCTCGATATTGTCTGGCGTGTCGACGATGGTGATCAACACGGGCCGGTCGCTACGCATCAGATGCGCCTTGTGCATCTCCGCGGTTTCGCCATAGCCTTCCAGACCCAAGAACACAGAGGCGCCGGCGATCTTCAACTCGCGGCACTTGGCGACGATGGCTTGGTGCAGGGGCTTGCCCGCCAAACGATCGGCCTCTGAAATGTGGATGCGCAGGATCTTAGCGGCTTGAGCTCGAAGCATCCGGCCCCTCCGTTATCTTTGAACCGCGGACCAAACGCACAATCTCAGCGTCCGAAATTACGATCAGACCGTCCTCCAGCATGTTTTCGATGGCCTCGGCGGCGGCGGTGATCTTGTCGGCTGTATCTATCACCGAAAGCATGATCGGCATGTCTCGCGAGACATGGAAAAAACTCTTCTTATGTTGATGGCCTTTGGCACCGTAGCCGAGGATGCCGCGATACACGGTGGCGCCCGCAATATCCAGCATACGAAGTTTCTTTACAATCGCGTCGTAGAGGGGCGTGTCGTGCCATTTGTCGGCTTCGCCCAGGAACACGCGCAGCAGCTTGGCAGGGCCTTGCTGGCGCTCATGCGGGAGCTTCGGTTCCGGCTTCGGCAGCTTGCGGGCATGTTTGACGACGTGGGTATCCTGCACCTCGATCAAGCCGTCGGAAACCATTTCGTAGAGAGTGGGCAGAACTTCTTCCACTTTCTCCGGCGTGTCGACGAATTCTATTCGAATGGGCATATGATCGGCCAGCACTTCCACTTTTGGCGTATGCAATTGCTGATGCGAGCCGAATCCGGAAAAAGCGCGCGTGGCGGTGGCGCCGTTGACTCCCTTATGCAGGAGGAACGTCATGATGGAATCGTGCAGCGCCTGCATGTGATGCTGGGTGTCTTCGTTGATGAAGATTGTGACTTTCTTTGCGGGACCTTTGTTCAGCACTTGGTCTCCTTTATCTGCGGGCTGTCATGATGGCGCCCAGCCACACGCCTAGATAGCCCAGGATTACGCTGCTCATCAGATACAGCATCGCCATCCAGCGGGCTCCGTCGCGCACGGATTGGTAAAGCTCGTACTCGAAGCTGGAGAACGTAGTGTATCCGCCCAGAACTCCGATTACTAAAAACAGGCGCCAGTTGGGGTGCGGATTCAAGCGCTCGGTCAGCAGCGTCATCAATACTCCAATGAGGAACGATCCGCTGACGTTGATGATCAGAGTACCGAGCGGAAATCGCCCGCCATACTTCAGCATGATCCACGAACCGGCCACGTAACGAGCCAAGCCCCCGAGTCCAGCGCCGGCCAACACAACCAAGTATCTGTCCAATCAAAAGTCGCTCCATTTCTATCATGATTCAATTTCGCCAACGGGTTCTCCGTAGGCCGATTCCTTCAGCTCGCGCTCCTTTTCGGGCAGCAAGTGTCGAGGCAGGAATCGTGCGTTTGCGATAGCAGTGGGGATGACGGCGCTCGCGATGACGGTGGCCACAAGCTGAGAATATTGGCCCTGATCGATGATGCCGTGGTTCAAGCCGAATAGGGCGGAGATGGTACCAAATGTGAGACCCGTGGACATCATCAGTGAATAGTAGATACCATCGTGCCCGCTGTAGCCGAACGCACGGACCGTGGGCAGCAGGCCCACCAGTTTCGAGATCATTTTGGTGAAGAAAAGAGTCACGAATACAAGTGGCGCCGCTATCAAGACCGGTACCGACACAAAACTGCCGGCGCGAATGAAATAGAACGGCGTCAGCAATCCGAAGGTGAGAGTTCGGAGGCGGCGGATCAGGAGATGATCTTTTCCGACCGCGCCTGCCAGCACCATTCCGATAATGTAGGCAGGCAGAACCGCCTCGCTACCGGACCATACAGCCAGGCTTCCCAATCCGAACAGGAGAAACAGCAGATACTTGGTTTCGAGCTCGGAGACGCGTCCACCGTAGCGCTCGAAGAACCAGCGGGTGATAGACGGCAGGATGAGAAAAAGAACGATGCTTGCGGCGAGGAAGATCAGAGTCTTCCTGGTGAATGGCGAGAAGATCAAACCCAGGGCGAGAACAGTTCCGAGGTCATTGATGAAACATGCCGCCAGGATGGCCTTGCCGTAAGTAGTGCGATTGAATCCGAGCTCCAGCATCACCGCGTAAACGACAGCGACAGAAGTGGTGGAAAGAGCCACGCCGGCCAGCCAACTGGGGCGCCAGGGCCAGTGCAGAAAATAATGCGCGACTAGCGCTGCCCCAAAGAAAGGGCCGAAGAATCCGACCAGGCCGACGGCGGAGGATTCCTTCCATTTCGCGCGGAAGACGCCGGGATCGAGCTCAGCGCCCGCCAGGAATGTAAGTACGATGGCACCCGTGCCGGCCAGGAATGTGATCCAGGGAGCCTTGGCGCCCAGCGCTTCTCCGCCCACCAGAGCGCCAATCGCGAGCTGCGCCACAGTTCCGACCACGATTTCAGAGAGCGCGGTGGAAACTCTTAGCCAGTTGGCAATCAGAACCGCGATCAGCGCGAGCAATAGCCAAAGGGCTGCGACAAACCACACTTGCTCCATGCGAGGGTCTCCTCTTCAATCTGTTTGTGGTTTGCTGAAGGAATCGAAACCAGTCTCCCACAGCGAAAACCACTGTAGGAGTCATTGGCCGTGCCGGACGGCGTTAAGCGAACTCCACCGCTGAGTCTAGGTTACAACAGAGATTTCCCGGCGGGCAAGCGGTGGGCTCACGGTTGGCCCTCAATCTGAACATGTGCCGCACATGCAACTAGACTGAGAACATTACGAGGATGATCCAGATTCGCAACGTCCCGGTGGAGTTGCACCGAAAGCTGAAGTTGCGCGCGGCTCCGGAGGGGACCTCGCTGTCGGAATATCTACTGAAGGAGATCCGTCAGGTGGCCGAACGCCCCACGCTCGAGGAACTGGCCGAACGTTTGAAGAACAGGAAGTCGGTCAGCTATCGCATTTCACCCGCGCGCATACTCAGAGAGGAACGAAGCCGGCGGTGATCGTGGTGGACGCCTCGGCGATCATCGAGGTCCTGCCCAACACTGCAACCGGCGACGAGCTACGTCCTTATTTATTTGCAAGCGGTGAGACTTTGCATGTGCCACAACTGACGGATGTGGAAGTATTGCAAGTGCTGCGGCGCTATTCAATCTCCAAAACCTTGGACCGGAAGAGAGCCGGAGAAGCATTCGATGACTATGCAGCGATGCCGCTGACGCATTACCCACATTCAGTCTGCTGCCGCGCGTTTGGGAGCTTCGTCATAACCTTACGGCTTAGGACGCGGTTTACGTGGTACTTGCGGAAGCCCTGGATGCGAGGTGGTGAATTGCGATCGCGGGTTGAGATCTGTCGCGGGCCAGCTTGCTGCAATCCGGGTGTTTTGAAAACCACGGCTAGCGCAGATTGAATTTTTTAATCTTGTACCGCAACGTGTCGCGCGTGATGCCTAACAGGACGGCGGCGCGGGTTTGGTTTCCTTCGGCCCTTTCTAGCGCCTTCATCAGCAAACTCTTCTCGGCTTCTTCCAGGCTCACGTCAAATTTCTCGTCGGTGGCCATAGCCAGCGGCGCGGCTACGGGGGCACCGGCGCGCGCGGGCAATACCTGCAGACTGGAAGTCTGAATCCAATCGGATTCCTCCAGCACCATGGCGCGCTCGATTACATTGCGCAGCTCCCGCACGTTCCCTGGCCAATCGTATTCCAGCAGCACGGCGGCAGCCCCATGCGAAAGGCCTTCGACGGCGCGCTTGAATTTAGAGTTGTAATGCTTGACGAAGGTTTCGGCCAACGGCAGGATATCTTCTTTGCGGTCGCGGAGAGGCGGCAGCAGCACCTGGATCACGTTGAGACGGTAATAAAGGTCGAGCCGGAACTTTCCCTGTTCAATGGCTTCGGTGAGCTTGCGGTTGGTGGCCGCCACTACGCGGACATCCACCTGAATATCGCGCACCCCACCCAGACGGCGGAACGTCTGCTCTTCCAGGACGCGCAGCATTTTGGCCTGCAACACCAGCGGCATTTCGCCTACTTCATCCAGGAAGATGGTGCCGCCGGATGCGACTTCCAGGATTCCGGCTTTAGGGGCGCGGGCATCGGTGAAGGCTCCTTTTTCGTAGCCGAACAGTTCGCTTTCGAGCAAAGTTTCCGGGATGGCCGCGCAATTGATGGCCACAAACGGGCCGTCCCGGCGCCGGCCGAAGTGATGGATGAACTGGGCGATGATATCTTTACCAGTGCCGCTTTCGCCCTCCAACAAAATGGTGGAAACTTCACTTTCGGCTACCCGGCGGGCGAATTTCAAAACCTGTTTCATGGAAGGCGAGGCCGCCACCATTTTGAAATCGCCCATACCCAGGACGCTTTCGCCGGAATAATCCGGCAGGCGCCGCCGCAGGCCAGTGGCATCGTTGGTGGCGCGGCCAAAGACCAGCACCGCTCCGGAGATCTCGCCGCGGTGGTCCCGCGTTGGCGCAATACTGCCGGTGATAGGCCGCTTGGCTCCGCTGCGGTCCACCAGTAAGGCGCCGTGGCCGACGTCTTCCACGGTCCCTTCCGAGAGAACTCGCCACAACGGAGTGTCCAGCGCTTCACCCGTCACGCCATCCACCAGCGGAAAGACTTCGCGGATCGTTTTGCCCAAAACCTCGCGGGCGTTCCACCCGGTCCAGGCTTCGGCGGCGGGATTGAAAAGCGTCACCAGTTCGGGCTTATCCACCGCGATGACACCTTCGGCTATGGCGCGCATGGTGGAGGCCAACAGCTCCTCCTGTCCGCGATGCTTCAGGTCCTCTTGGTGCTTGTGCAGGGCAATCTCGATGGCGGCGTGCAGCTCAGCCTCCTGAAAGGGCTTGGTGATGTAACCCAGAGGTTGAGCCAGCTTGGCGCGCGACAAGGTGTTTGTATCGGCGTGCGCGGTCAGATAGACAACCGGAATGTTAAAGCGCTCACGCAGGACACGAGCTGTTTCGGTTCCATCCATGTCTCCCTTGATGCGGATGTCCATCAATGCCAAGTCCGGGGGATTTTGCCCGGCTTGAGCGATGGCATCGGCGCCGCTCGAAACCGACGCTGTTACTGTGTAGCCGAGATCCGTCAGGATATCGCGGAGATCCTCGGCTGTGATCCGCTCGTCTTCAACAATTAGAATTCTTGCTGGCATGTCAGTTCCGCGGCGCTCATGCCGCTGCGGCGAAGGTAAGCCGGACTTCCGTCCCGGCCGTGGATTCAATCTCGATCTTGGCTCCCAATTGCTCCGCCAAGGTGCGCACTAACCGCAATCCCAATGTTCGTGCTGTCGCCCAATCTATATCACTTTTCAAGCCTACGCCGTTGTCCGCCACTACCAGGTGGGCCATCCCTTCCCGTGGCTCCCGCAGCTCGATACGAACCTCGCCGTTGCGGCCCTCAGGAAATGCGTATTTCAGCGAGTTAGAGACCAGTTCGTTAATGATAAGTCCACATGGAACGGCGGCATCCATGCCGAGATACAACGAGTCCAAATCGGTTCGCAGGTGAATGCGATCAGTGACGACGCCGTAGGATCGGAACAAATGCAAAGCCAGTCGCCGGATGTACTCCGGAAAGTCGATCCGCGACAGGTTATTGGATTGATACAAGCTTTCGTGCAGCAAAGCCATGGAATGAATGCGGTTTTGGCTTTCCTGGAACATTTTGCGGGTCTGTTCATCGTTGACCACACGAGATTGCAAGCCCAAGAGGCTCGAAACCACTTGAAGATTGTTCTTCACGCGGTGGTGAATCTCCTTGAGCAGGGCTTCTTTTTCGCGGAGCGAGTTCTTGATTTTATCCTCGGCCGCCACGCGGTCCGTGACGTCGCGCAGAATGACGGTGTACATATGCCGATCCTGCACGGTTACCTTGGAAATAGAAGCTTCGGCGGGAAACTCCGTGCCGTTCTTGCGCCGGCCCAGGATCTCGCTCCGCTCGCCCATGCGGCGGGCTGTCACCGGCGAGCTGGCGAAATTCTGGAGATGTTTGCGATGCACTGCGACCAAACGCGAGGGCAGCAAGAGATCCAAAGGCTGCCCGGTAATTTCCTGAGAGGAATAACCGAAGATTCGCTCGGCGCCCTGGTTGAACAGGATGATGCGCTGTTGGTCGTCCACCGAGATGATGGCATCATCGGCAAGATCCAGAATTTTCGCGAGTGGATCGGGTGAAGTCAAGAGAGTGTGGTGTTTGGGCTCTTTTAATTTTACATCCCTATGTTTCTGAAATGGCTGTGACCCACCATTCGCCATGCTATTTTCCTCCCCAGGAAGTTCGCCACAGCGTCCTTCCACGGCAAAGCGAGTCGAAAGTTATTACTATCGATCGCCTGGAAAACAACCAGGTGTCCAGCCCTAAAGTCAGCCTATCTGCTGCCAAAAGTGCGCCGGAGTCGCAGTCAGTATGCACTAGTGTATCGGTTTGCCGCCGAAAAAGTTCGGAACTTTACCAGTGGCCCTATCGACTTCCCGGCAACCACCTTGCTACGTTGGATTGAGAGTGTCTCAAACCAGCCGCAGGCAGATCCATATCGAGGGGATCGTGCAAGGCGTCGGTTTCCGTCCTTTCGTCTACAAACTGGCCCAAGAACTTTCGCTGCGCGGCTATGTATTTAACTCGTCGGCGGGCGTGACCGTGGAAGTGGAGGGCGCCGATGCGGAGCTGGAATACTTCATTCGACGCTTGCGGGATGAGACGCCGCCGCTGGCGCAAATCGAGGATGTGCGCGTCCAGACACTAGCGCCGGCCGGCTATTTGAGCTTCGTGATTCGTGAGAGCGTGGACGAGCCTGGAAGGCTGGCGCCGGTCTCGCCGGATGTATCTACCTGCGTCGAATGCCTACGGGATTTCCGCGACGCCAGGAATCGCCGGCACGGTTATCCGTTCACCAATTGCACCAACTGCGGTCCGCGCTACACCATCACGCGCAAGGTTCCCTACGACCGGCCATTAACTACGATGGCCTGTTTTCGAATGTGCGAAAAATGCCTGCGCGAATATGCAGATCCAGCGGATCGGCGATTCCATGCGCAGCCCAATGCTTGTCCCCGGTGCGGGCCCGGACTTGCACTGGTAGCGCGTGATGAACTGGAGATGCCGCTGAACTTTGATGGAGGGATTTCAGAAATTCGCGTGGTTCGGCAAATGTTGCAGCAAGGGCGAATCGTGGCGATCAAGGGGCTGGGGGGATTTCATCTGGCCTGCGATCCGGCAAGCGGTCAGGCGGTACGCACGTTGCGCGAACGCAAGAAGCGCTGCGATAAACCGCTCGCGCTTATGGTGCCCGATATCGCTTCGGCCGAGCGGTTGTGCATGCTTTCCGAAGCTGCGCGCACGTCACTGGAAAGTACCCGGCGGCCAATCGTAATTCTGCCGCGGCGGACGGATGGTCCGGCGCTGGCAGAAACGCTCGCGCCCGGCAACAATACACTGGGCATCATGCTGCCTTACACGCCACTGCATTACCTGCTCTTCAGCGATTCTCCGGATCAGCCACCCACTTTTTCCGCGCTGGTGATGACCAGCGGCAACATCAGTGAAGAGCCTATTGTTACGGGCAATCGCGAGGCCGCGCGGCGTTTGCATGGAATCGCCGACGCATTTTTATTTCACAACCGTGACATCCACACACGCGTGGACGATTCCGTGGTGCGGATTTTCGAATGCCGGGAACGCGTGCTGCGGCGGTCGCGAGGCTACGCTCCTTTCCCGGTCGCGCTGAATTTCCCAGTGGCGGAAATTCTGGCCTGCGGGGCCGAGCTGAAGAACGCGTTCTGTTTGACAAAGGAACATCACGCATTTCTCAGCCAGCACATCGGCGATCTCGAGAATTATGAAACGCTAGTGTTCTTTCAGGAAACGCTCAAGCGCATGCAAGAGCTGTTCCGGATTGCGCCCCAAGCCGTGGCGTACGATTTCCATCCGATGTATCTCGGCACCAAATTGGCGCTCGAGTTGAAGGGAGTGGAAAAGATCGGCGTTCAGCATCATCATGCGCACATCGCCAGTTGCATGGCTGAGAACGGGATCGCCGGAAAAGTGATCGGTGTGGCATTTGACGGAACCGGATTTGGCACGGACGGCAAGATCTGGGGTGGCGAGTTTTTGGTGGCCGATTTCGAGGGATTCGAGCGGCGCGCGCATTTCCGCTATATTCCGCTGGCCGGCGGAGACGCGGCCGTGCGCGAGCCGTGGCGCCTGGGCGTGAGCTATTTGATGGATACATTTGGAGAACGCGCGGAATCCCTGGATTTGCCGGTGTGGAAGCACGTGGCGGCAAAGAAAGTGGCCACCGTGCGCGCCATGATTGAGCGAGGCATCAACACGGTGGAGACTTCAGCCTGCGGGCGGCTGTTCGACGCAGTGGCGTCCATCTCGGGGCTGCGGCAAGAAGTAAATTTCGAAGCGCAGGCCGCGATCGAGCTGGAGGCGGTCGCGGCCGCGGGCGTGGAGGAGCAATATCCGTATGAGATATCGGACGGCGAGGCCTGGCAGATCGATATGCGGCCGGCTATCGAAAGCATTGTGCGGGACGTGTTGGCTGGGCGCCCTGTCGGCCTCATCGCCGCGGTATTCCACAACACCGTGGCCACAATTGTGGTGGAGGTTTGCGGTCGGCTACGCAGCGCGGAAGGGCTGGAGCGCGTGTGCCTGAGCGGAGGAACGTTTCAGAATCTTTACTTGCTGGAACGCGCGGTGGCGGGTCTTCGATCCGGCGGCTTTGAGGTATTTCTCCACGCCAAAGTGCCGCCTAACGATGGGGGCATCGCATTGGGTCAGGCGGTCGTTGCGAATGCAGTGATGGGCCGCTGAGGTTAGCAGGCGAAAGCGCCTGCGCCACTTGTAGGCCGGGCGCTTTCGCCTGCCAAGCCTCACCCGATGTCTGGATTGATGATCAACGCGTCGTTGAACCGGTTAGTAAAATTCGCAATGCAAATGGTGAGCGTCAATTCCACGATCTGATCGTCCGAATAGTGCTTCTTCAACTCCTGGATGGCGCCTTGCCGGATGGCGGATGCGCCGCGAGTCACACGTTCGGCGTAAAGCAAAGTGGCTTTTTCCTTCTCGTCGAATGCCGCGCTGCGCTGATAGAAGGCCAGGTGTTTGATCTGTTCCTCGGTTACGCCGTTTTTCTTTCCGGAAGCCGAGTGGGCTTTGAAGCAATACTCGCAGCCATTGGTGAGCGCGGTCTTCAGGTAGGCGAGTTCTTTGTACTTGGCTTCCACCGATCCTTTATTAACTACGGCGCTGTACAGCGGCATGAAATGCTGGAGAGCCTCGGGCGACCGCGCCATGGTGCCGAAAAATGCCGGCATGTGTCCGAAGGCCTGGGTGAGGCGATCGAAGATGGGTTGAACCTCCGGCCCGGCTTGATCCTTAGAGAGTGGGGAAATTAAAGGCTGAGAAGTTGCGGTTGCTGATGACATTTTAGTCCTTTCTTTTTCGAGAGCTGATAACGCCGGTATTTAGACCGATGGTGCTTAGTCCACCGAAAAACCGCGCATGTTCAATCTTAACGCAGCGGTCCATGACCACTTCGAGACCGGCTTCGCGAGCCCTGGCGGCGGCCCTTTCATTAATCACGCCTAGCTGCATCCAGATCACTTTGGCTTCTCGGGCGATGGCGTCTTCGACAATATCGGGAACGGCCGCAGGCTCGCGAAAAATATCCACGATCTCAATTGCGCCGGGGACATCGCGCAACGATGCATAAGAGCGCCTTCCCAATATTTCGGTCTCGCGTGGATTTACCGGGGTTACATCATAGCCGTGCGCGAGCATATAGATGGCAGCAAAATGGCTGGGCCGGAATGGATTCGCTGAAAGCCCGACCATGGCGATCCGTTTGTAAGTTTCGAGAATTCGGACGCGATCCTGTACGGTGACCGCGAACGCGCTCTGATTGACCGGCGAGTTGCCGCTAACGCCGTCCGCCATTACGATTTACCGGCTGCGGCCAGGGCTTGATTGAGATCCCACAGAATGTCGTCGAGGTCTTCGATTCCCACCGACAGCCGTACCATGTCGTCACTGATGCCGCAGGTTTGTTTCTCTGCATCGCTCAGTTGCTGGTGCGTGGTGGACGCCGGGTGAATCACCAGACTTTTGGCGTCGCCCACGTTCGCGAGGTGCGAGACCAAATGAAGGCTCTCGATGAATTTTCTTCCGGCTTCGAGTCCGCCGCGGATTCCAAAACTCATGATGGCTCCCGCGCCCTGCGGCAGATACCTTTGCGCGAGCGCATGATAGCGGCTGGACGGAAGACCAGGGTAGTTCACCCAGCCAATAGCGGAATGCGCGCACAAAAACCGGGCCACTTCGATGGCGTTCGAGCAATGGCTCTGCATGCGCAGCTTCAATGTTTCCAGACCTTGCAGAAACAGAAAAGAATTGAAAGGACTCAGGGCCGGGCCGAAATCGCGCAGCCCTTCTACGCGCGCCTTCATGATGTATGCGAAGTCTCCGAAGGTTTCATAGAAACGGATGCCATGATAGCCTTTGCTGGGTTCGAGCATTTGCGGAAAGGGTCCGCGATCCCAGGGGAATTTTCCGCTATCCACGATGACGCCCCCGATGGAAGTGCCGTGGCCGCCGATGAACTTGGTGGCCGAATGCACCACGATGTCGGCGCCATGCTCGATGGGCCGGCACAGATAGGGCGAGGCGAAGGTGTTATCGACCATGAGCGGCAGATTGGCGGCATGCGCGACGGCCGCTACGGCTTCAATATCCAGCACGTTCAACAATGGATTGCCGATGGTCTCGCCGTAGATGAGACGCGTTCGGGGAGTGATGGCGCGCCGGAAATTCCCGGGGTCATCGGGATCCACAAACGTTGTGTTGATTCCCAGACGACGGAAGCTCACGTCGAATTGCGTGTAGGTGCCGCCGTACAATGCTTTGGATGCCACGATTTCGTCGCCCGCGCCGAGCAGGTTGGTGACGGCGATGAACTGCGCCGCTTGGCCGCTGGATAGCGCCAGCGCGCCGACGCCGCGCTCGAGCGACGCCATGCGCTCCTCGAACACCGCGGTGGTGGGGTTCATGATACGGGTATAAATGTTCCCGAATCGCTGCAGGTTGAAAAGATTGGCGGCGTGCTGGGTGTCTTCAAAAACGTAGGAGGTAGTTTGATAGATGGGCACCGCGCGGGCGCCGGTTTCAGAATCCGGACGCTGCCCGGCGTGCAACGCACGGGTACTGAAGCCGAAGACGCGGTCTTCGGTACTTTTATCGGTTGGAATACTCGAAGCGAGCGGTTCTTCCGGCATACGATCTTGATTGTACTGGGTCAATTTGGTTTGTGGGGCAGGATCGAATCCCAGTGCCACTTGGTTTTCCCTGTTGTGGGATCGGGACCGTGTGGGGCAGGGCCATGCCCTGCCAGGTGGGGTCATGAGCCGGTTGTCGCAAACGGTGGACGAACCGATGGCTTGCTGCAAGCCGGAGCGTCACTTCATCGAGATCTCGGCAGGGCACGGCCATGCCCCACACCAGGCTCCAATCTCGGTTCCGGCAACCTCAGGGGCTGGGCCCCTCGTGGGGCAGGGCCATGCCCTGCCAGCCGTCTTTTGATCCCGCTGGCGCACCCTGCAGAGGAGCCGGGGCTCATTGCGAACGGAAAGCGACTCGCCTAGGACCCCGGCAGGGCATGGCCCTGCCCCACAAGCCCTCCAAGTTTTCGATACTGGGAAAACTAAGTGGCATTGGGATCGAATCCTGCCCACACCAAGTCAATCCGGGAACGGACTTCGGTCGATTCCGGGGATGATGCGGAGGGCGTTCTTGTAGTAGACCTTTTTCAGAACATCGTCCGGCAGATCGAGGCCGTACATTTGCCAGAAGGCATGATATTTGCGGTAGTAGTCGAAGTATTCGTCGGCGGTTTCGAGCACGCGGAAGTAAGTGTGATACTCCTCGGCGTTCCAGGCGTCCTTGCCGAACATGACGCGATCCTGATATTTGATAAGCCACTCGCGCGCGAAGCGTGGCTGGCGGCCGAGCTCATACAGCACCGCGGCTATTTCCGTATTCACATTCGGCAGACGATCCAGCAGACGGCCCAGTTCCGCCAGATTGTTACCCAACCAGCCCAAGTGTGCGGCGATAAATATCGTATTGGGATGGCGCGCGAAAAGATTATGCTGCTCACCCATGAGAGTCTCCCAGCTTGGATATTTTTCAGGCGGCCGGGCGCGTCCCGGATGCGTCTTCAGCTCAAGCCAACGCTCGTTATATTGATCCATGGGCTGGAAGAACGACCACGGCTCGGCGGTATGGATCAAAACCGGAATCTTCAACCGGGCGCAGGTTTCAAACACGCCGTCGAAGCGCGGATCGTCCACGTGGATGCGCTGCCCCTTGGTGTCCTTTAGATCCATGCCGAAGTTCTTGAAGATTTTCAAGCCTTGCGCGCCATTGTGGACATCGCGCTCCAGTTGCGCGGCGGCACGCTGGTTGTATCCCGGGTCGTCGATGTTGGTGAAATCGATGTTCGCGAATACTACGAAGCGGTTCTTATAGTGGCCCTTCATATTGGCCACGCCTTTTTCAAGAGTGTCCCCATAGCCGCCGCTCAGATTCACCATCACCTGCAGGTTGAGGCCATCCATATCCTTTACCAGCTTGTCCAGTTGCGCGACGGGCATCTGCGAATTCTGATGATTGTGCACGTCGATGAACGGGTATTTGGCGCGCGTGACGGGGTGCTGTGGGACCACCAGCGTGGACTTGGGCTTGTAGTCTTCGATGGACATGCTCTGCGCGAACACAGATGCTGGGATAACGGCAAGAATGAATTTAAGCATGGATGGGATGTTCTTCGAGTAAAGCAACAATTCGATGACGCAGTTCTTCGGTCAGCCGCATGCGGTCATGCGCGGATGCGTGGGCGGTGGGAATAGGATCGCCGATGCGCATGGCCACGGTTCCTTGCTTCACTACTCCGGACCCGAAGGGCAGAACCTCGCGCGTCCCCTTCAATGCGATCGGAACTAGAGGCACTCCGGCCTTGATAGCGATGTACGCCGCACCTTCCTTGAAATCGCGCATTTCGCCGTTGCGGGACCGCCCGCCTTCGGGAAAAATCAGCAGCGAGATTCCTTCTTCGCGAACCACCTGGGCGGCCAACGTCATGGTCTTCACCGCCGCGCGCGCATCTTCGCGTGGGACCCTTATATGGCCGGCGCGGCCGAGGTGCCAGCCTAAGAACGGGATTTGAAAGAGACCGCGTTTTGCGAGGAACCGGAACCGCACGGGAATACTGGCCAGCGCTACCGGCGTGTCCATGTAGCTTAGATGATTAGACACGAATACGTAGCTGCCATCCTGGGTGATCTTTTCAAGGCCTTCTATCTTGATCTTCACGCCGCTAACCGCAAGCAGGGTGCGTGCCCAGGTGCGCTCTACGGCGTTTTGCTTCCTTCGCGATGGATCGAAGAACGACACCAGCAGGCTGGCTGTTCCGTACACAATGGTGGCGAGCACGATAAGCGGGTCGGTGATTAGCAACGCGCGTAAGAGCGGCACTGGTTTCATTGTACGAGGAGGGCGCGCGCTTCGCCCACCACGAAGAGCGATCCGGTGATGAAGATCACATCGTTCGGAGTGGCTTGCTGTAGCAGCGCAACGGCCTCGCCGACCGAGTGCGTGATGGTGGCGCCGGGGGCTGGGATCTCCTCCGGCGGCATGGCTCTGGAGTTGGCGGGCGCGGTGACGATTACGCGACCCGACAAGGGGAACAGCAGCGACGCCATCTCCCCGACCGCCTTATCGCGCATGACACCGTAGACCATCCAGATACGGCGTCCAGAGTAGAATCGCCGGATGTAATCCGCCAGAGCGCGTGCGCCGGCGGGATTATGCGCACCATCGAGAATGATTTCCGGTTGACGAGAGACCTGCTCCAATCTTCCGGGCCACCGCGTTTGTGCGATGCCAGCTGGAGAAATACCGAGCTGATGGAGCGCAATCGCGGCGGTGCGGGCGTTTTCCACCTGATGTTGTCCAGCTAAAGGGCAAACAATATCCAGGCCGCGCATCCGAAACCTACTGCCTCGCTCATGGATCACGAGATCGGTGATGGCCCAATCGCGCGCCAACGTATACGGTCCTTTCGCGTGAGCGCGGAGAATGGCTTCTGCCTCGGCTGGCTGTTCGGCGAAGATGGCCTGGACGCCGGGTTTCAGGATGCCCGCCTTTTCCGCCGCGATTTTCGCCAGTGTGTCACCCAGGAAGAACTGGTGATCGAAATCCACCGGCGTAATCACCGAGAGCGCGGGATTCACCACGTTGGTTGCATCCAGGCGGCCGCCTAACCCCACTTCCAGCACTATGGTGTCTATCTGCTCGCGCGCAAACAGGAGAAATGCCATGGCCGTGACCATCTCGAAGTAAGTGGGGTGTAAGTCAAGCTCGCCTGAGCGAAGCATCCGCTCCGCCAACTCGTGGACCTGGGTGCAGGCTTCCGCAAATTGGGTTTCACTGATGGGTTGTCCGGCGATCTGGATGCGTTCGGTGGGCTCTATCAGGTGGGGCGAAGTGTAAAGCCCCGTGCGGACGCCCGCGGCGCGGAGGCCGGCTTCGATCATGGCGCAAGTGGATCCCTTCCCATTGGTCCCGGCCACATGCACGAAACGGCCGGCGCGATGCGGGCTGCCCAGCGCTTCGAGCAAGCGCGTGATTCGGTCCAAGCCGAATTTCGCGGTTTGAATCTCGTTACCGAGCGAGTAGAGAAACCGGATTGACTCAGAGTAAGTCATCCACGGGCGGCCTGACTGCGCGCGAAAATCATACGTCCTGCCAGTACCAGCAACAGAGTGCCACCCACTACCTTCAACTCAAATAACCAAACCGAGGCAACTCCTGGCGGAGGAATTGCCGAGAGGACCATGGCTATCGCGGAGACGATGGCGCCCGTCGCGCCGGCCCAGCGCTGGCCGAACTTCATGCCCGAAGTGAAGATATAAAGGAACGGGATCAGAGTTACGATTACCGTCATATCCACCATGATCTGATATGCGGCGCGAAGATTCTCGCCGAGCTCCGCCAATATCAGAAAGACGGTGGAAAAAATACCTTGCAACAGAATCGATACGTAGGGCGTTCCCCAGCGCGGATGCACCTTTGCAAATGCGGCGGGCAGGTAATGATCCAGCCCCATTGCGAAGGGCAAGCGCGAGTTGCCGGCTATGAAGGAATTGAGCTGTCCGAGGACGCCGACTGAGATCAGCAAAGCAAAGCAGGGGGACAGCCAAGTGGCGCCGAACCGCGCGCCTGCGACGTCGCCTGCCTGGGCCAGGCCGGTCATGGGGTTGATACCGCTGGGAGGCAACAGCGCTAGCATCGCCGCGGTTCCAGCCATATAAAATGCCGCGCAGAGGAGACCCGAGATCCAGGCGGCGCGAGGAATGATTTTTGCCGCGTTCTGAATCTCGCCTCCAAGAATCGGCGCCAGCTCGAGGCCCACCATCGCGAACGCGATCTGCGACCAGAAGTTGAGATTCGACCAACTGGCATCTGGAACGAGATGGGTGAAGTGCGTGGCGGAGCCGTAGCGCAACGCCGCCAGCAATCCAAGTATGCAGAGCAGCAGGGCCACCAGATAGGCCGCGCCGCCGCCCAGGAGGCTGGGCCACTTGCCTATTCGCAGCCCCACCAGGTTCGTCAAAATTGCCAGCCACAGAACGGCCAGCGTTGCGGGCACGGCGTAGAGTGCGTTCTCGGAGTATTTCACGCCGCTTTCGCCGAACATGAAGCTGGCCATCGCAACCCCGGAGAGCAGGAGGGTGGGGAAATACAAGATGTTGCTGACGAAGTAGACCCAGGCGGCCAGAAAGCCGTGCCAATCGCCGAAAGCGCGTTTGGTCCAGATGTAGAATCCGCCTTCTTCAGGAAACTGAGCGGAGAGCGACGCGATTACCAGTGCGGACGGCAGAAAAAATGTGAGCGCCGCCAGCAGCCAGAGCGTCAGCGATCCTGGACCAACTTGAGCAGCCGCCGCTAGCCAACGGATCCCGGCCACGGCCGAGACGTTGAACAGCACCAGGTGCCAAAGCCGCAGCTCACGCCGTAGCGCGGGCTGGGAGTCAGACATGGTTGGCTTCAGGGTGTGTCATGTTTCAGTCATCGTACACTATGACCAAGGGCTCCTTATGGCGACCACTCCGAGATTGTTTACTTACGAGGAGTGGCTCAAGCTGCCCGAAGCGGAAGGCATTGAGGAAGTCGTGAATGGCGAAATCCGAAAAATGCCTCCTAATAAATGGAATCATGCCCGGACTGTCGAGCAGTTGGCGATGCTGCTCCGAGGGCAAGTCGATCCGGAAAAGATCCTTGTACTTACCACTGTCTTTGGCCTTGTCATCCGGCACGAACCGCTAACGACCCGCGTGCCGGACCTAGCTGTGTTCCGTATAAGCGGCATTGTTGAACACGACGGCTACATCCATTCGGCCCCGGAGTTAGTAGTGGAAGTTCTTTCGCCCGCAAACACTCGCGCGGAGGGTACTGAGAAGTTGAAGGATTACGAGAGTCTCGGGGTTCCCGAGGTGTGGGTGGTTTCTCTGGAAACTCGAACCGTCGAAGTGCTATCGCTGAAGGACGGCAGACTCCAAACAGCCGCTCTGCTGCGAGAGGGCCAACTCAAGCCGATGCATCTCCCAGGAGTGTCGGTGGACATCGCGGCCATTTGGCCCAAAGTGAGGTAATCCCAGAAAGGGCTCTTTATGGCGACCACCTCGAAATTGTTTACTTACGAGGAGTGGCTCAAGCTGCCCGAAGCGGAAGGCATTGAGGAAGTCGTGAACGGCGAGATCCGAAAGATGCCTCCTAATAAAATTCTGCATGCGGATACGGTTGAAAATTTAGCCGATCTTCTGAAGGCCAGCGTGGACCGCAACACGGTTCAAGTGCGCGTCAGCACATTTTGGCTAGTGATCCGCCGCGATCCGCTGATAACTAGAGTTCCGGACATCGCTGTGTTCGTCCGTAACCATGTTGTCGAGCAAGACGGCTACATCCATTCCGCACCGGAGTTAATAGTGGAAGTTCTTTCGCCCGCAAACACTCGCGCGGAGCGTGCTGAGAAGTTGAAGGATTACGAGAGTCTCGGGGTTCCCGAGGTATGGGTAGTATCACCCGAGGCGCGGACCATAGAAGTGCTATCGCTGAAGGACGACAGACTCAGTACAACCGCGTTGCTGCGCGAAGGCCAAATCAAGCCAGCGCACCTGCCCGGCGTGGCGATAGAAATCGCCGCAATCTGGCCGAAATAACAGAATCCCCGATTTCCATTGGTTCGGAAATCGGGGATTGAGTATCCTGTCACCCTATTTGGGGCAGCCGACTTTCTTCAGTTCAGCATCCGGCAGTTCCTTCGCATCGCGCCCCGCAGCAGGCAGCGGCATGCCTTTCGGAACCAGCCAGATTTCCACGCGGCGATTCTTGGCTTCGCTCGCGTCCAGCTCGGCGCCCTTACGCTCCTTGGGAGCGGTGGTCGAGATGGTGCACGAAGTAGGCAGAGCTTCCGTTTCTTGCGTGGCTCCCACCCAGACTCCCTTGATGCGTGAGGCATCCAGAGTGGTGCAGGTTCCGCCGCCGCCGCTTAATACGCCGGCGACGTTCAGGACACGGTCGTGATCCAGATGGCGCAACTTGCTGGATTTGGTCTTGGGAACCTCGTTCGAATCGATGTGTCCCACCAGTACGACATCGTAGTTGGCATTGGCGTTGAGCATGGGATACAACTGCTCGATCAAAACGCGCTTGCCGCAGTTATTCACCCTGGCGCTATCCTTCGGGAAGACGATATCGCCGAAGTGCTTCACCTGCGCTGCAAGATTGACGGTGACAGTGGTGGAAGCGTTCGCGGAGCCGCCTTTGCTATCGGTAACGGTAGCCGTAATGGTGACCGGCTTGGACTGCGGCCGGCTGAGATCGCTTTCGTTGAACGACACGCCGCTGGAGTTGTATTGAGCGCTGGCGCCGCTTCCGGAAACCGTCCCTTCACTGGCTGCCCAGCTATAGTTCAGCGTGCCGCTGCATTCCGAACCTGTGCCGTTCACGGTTAACGAGGCGGATTGGCCGCGATCGAGAACCGAGGGATTGGCCGCTAGGCCGCCCAGGGTGGGTTTGTTGTAGACGCCCACGTGGATGGATATCGAACTCGCATCCACACCAGAGGCCGCATGCTCGCTCGCGGTATCGTTAACGTGGACACCGATGCGGTAATCGCCGGAGGAGTCCGGCGTGAAAGTATAGTCGGCGCTGTTTCCGCCTGCGTTGTTTCCGTTCACAGACCACTGATAGCTCAGGCCGTGGCTTTGCGGATCGGACGCATCGGAGTGCAGCCGGACGGCGTCGCCCGGGCAAACCGAGGTGGAACTAGCCGAAATTGAGCCGGCATTCAAGCCATGTGGCGGTATTGGCGCTGGCGGATGAGGTGGCTCGATTGGGGCCGGCCGCTCACCGATATGTCCGAAATACATGGTGAAGCCACCGGTCAACTGAATACCGAAATTCCTAAACCCGCGCGGTATGGTGGCCGCGCCATCGAAGGAATCACCGGATAAACCGAACTGTGGAGTGTGCCCGTAAAGGCCGCGAGCGTCCACACGAAGCCCAAAGTGAGGACTCATCTGATACTTCAATCCGCCCCCATAATTGAGCTCTAATCCGCCGTGCGTTGAGAAACTGGTGAAGCCGGCCGAAGGCGGCAGCCCTGCAGCTGCTTGCTTGGCTGCGTCGTTAGGAGCATAGTTCGCCTCGCCGGCGCCGGCCGTAACGAATGGGCGGAACTTGCTGTCGCGCGGCGTGAAATGCATAACGCCGTTGAAGGACCCTTCATATACGTGCGTCCCGAATATCGGAATGGGGGTACCGTTCGGCGTGGGCCCTCGAAACACCAAGCGGTGGTAGGAAAAGAAACCAAAATCTTGCTCCAGCGCGAAATAGTTCCAAAAATTCTCCGTGGTCCTCGCGCCCATCACTCCGCCCTGTTGTAGCTGGGAAAACGGCTGGCCGGTCTGTTTGGCATAGTTGCCCCAGCCGCCGTAGACGTTGAGCTCGAAGAAATTGAAATAGTCGCCCGATTTCGGCGGCGCGGCATTTTGAGCGGCGGCGCGATCGGGACTAATCAAAAGCGCGCCTGTCGCAACCGCCGCGAGAGCCGTAATCCTCCAGAATGTCTGCATATTGCTTACCTTTCTCCTCTGTCTGTCATTTACTTGACGAAACTACATGTTCAGTTTGCTGGACAACGCCAGCCTGATTAATATCAAAAACCAGAGCTCCACGGGCAGCGCTCAATGCAACCATGCGCCCGGGATTGTCCGGCGAGAGCCACAAGGTGTGAGCCGACGCGTTCTCCAGGCCTTCACTGGGAAAGACCTGCCAAGAGGCGCCAGCGTCGAAGGACCGGTAGACTTTCCCGTATTGGATCAGGAAAGCCTCGCGGTCCCGGAGTGGGTGAAATCGTACCGAGTTCACGGTTGCGGCGGGAACGCCATCGGTCACCAGATTCCAATGCGCTCCATTATCCGTGGATTGCAGAAGGCCGCGCGAAGTGGCTGCCAGTAAAGGATCGCCCGGGTCCGCGGGCAGCGCAAGGTCATAGAGGTAATAGTCGTTGCCCGGAAGCGGCGTGGGACGCCAGTTCCGGCCGGCATCTTCGGAGATAAACAGGCTGCCCGAGGTTCGAACGGCAAGGCGCGAGGCACCGCGCGGAGGCGCGTAAATGGCTAACACCGGCACGCCTGTGATTCCGCCGGCCATCAGCCGCTCCCAAGTGGCGCCGACATCCGAGCTGCGGAACAGCCCGGACTGCGTACCCGCGAAAAGTACTAGCTTATCCAGTTGAATCACCTGTAGAGATTGGATGCGAATTCTTCCAAAATGTTGCGCGGGCCGGGCCGCAGGCTTTGGTTGAATAATAAGCCTCGACCAGGTTTTTCCGCTATCCACCGATTTCAAGACTTCGTCCTGGGTGGTTGCGAAGAGCAGATCCTGCCGGGACGGCGCGGCAACTATGTTGCTGAGATTGCGCCCGGCCAGGGCTTCTTCATTGGCGCATAATGTCCAATCCAGGCCGCCATCCAGGCTTCGAAACACTCCGCCGTGCCGTCCCTCGTAAATGCTGGTGGCATACAGCCGGTTGCCGGAACCGGTGATCTGGGTCAGGCTGTGGTTCACGAATCCCCGATTCATAGCCGCGAACGTTTGGCCGGAGTCCGGGCTCTTCAGGATTCCGGCGAATTCAGTGGCCAGATAGAGGACCTGCGGATCTTGAGGATCAAACACCATCCAATTCACCTGCTCAGTGCTCAGGTGCAGCCAGGAGCGGCCGCCGTCCGGCGATTTGAACAACCCAAGAGTGGTGCCGGCGAAGATGATCTCGGAATCCCGCGGGTCTTGCGCGATGACGTGGGTGCGACGGTGGGTTCCGGGGATGCCGCGCAGCTTGGTCCACAACTCGCCCGAGTTTTCGCTGCGATAGATTCCACTGCAGGCGCTGGCGAAGATCACTTGCGGACGTTTCGGATCCACGCGGATGGAAAAGATATCCGAATCGTCGATCAATCCGGCGGCGATAGGCTGCCAATTTGCTCCGCTATCGGTGGTCTTCCAGGGTAGATGGGGCGTGCCTGCGTAAATGGTGGCTGGGTTCACCGGATCGAAGGCCAACGCGGTGATGTCCCGCATTTCCAAATTGTTTTCCGCAGAGATTTTTTGCCAGCTCTCGCCGGCGTCGGTGCTGAGGTAAACGCCTTGGGAAGTTCCGGCCGCAAGCGCGCGAGCATTCGAGGGCGCGGCCGCCAGGGATTCGACGCGCAATCCGCGGAGCGCGGCCAGCGCCTGCCAATGCTCACCACCATCGCGGCTTTCATACATTCCCGAATGGGGAGAATCGCCGGCATCCAAACCAGCATAAAAATGGCCGGGAGCAAATGGATCGATGATCAGTGCGTCGATGGTCCCGGGTGTTCCCGGCGGGAAAGGCAGCAGCCGCCAGGATGAGCCGGCATCGTCCGACCGGAATACCAGTGAGTCACGTGCGCCCGCGAGCAGCGTGTTGTGATTCTCAGGATCGATGGCGATGGCTCGCGCACTACCGCCGAAAGGTCCCGCCAGATACCAACCCCCAAAGACTGGGAACGCAGCGAGCACAGCAAAACCTATGAGGCGGAGTGATGCTTGCCTCCCAACCTTTGCAAGTTTCACTTAGTAACCAGCGTACCAAACCTGGATCGCTAGGGAACTTCCCAGTTAAGTAGTTACTGAACGCCGCTGGCCGGGGCGTGCCCAGCCAAATCCGTGATTTGCTCCGCGAGCTGCTGGGGACTGTCCAGATTCTCCACCACCAAGCGGCTATTCTCGCCAGCGGTTTCTATGGATATATCGCCTACGCCGAACATTCGTTGCCCAACGGATTGGATCACGCGCACGTCCTGCACTTTCGGAAGTTGGATGAGCCGCGTCGATTTCGACATCATGCCGGTCTCATAGCGAAGTTTTTCCCCAGCGATGGTCAGCTTGACGGTTTGCCGTTGGATGTGGCGTTTGATGGGCCAGATCAGAAGCAACAGGCTTACGAGGGGGAGCCACGGGATGTCATATTTGTCCGCCAGGTATTTGTAGTGGACAAATACAGCAGCCGCAATCACAAGCAGCGTGATCGCGTAGCCGGCTTTGATGAATTTCATGCTGGGGCGGATGACGATATCGGACATATGCGTGTGGTAGATTGTACCGCGCTAGTAGGGGGCGGGTTAACAACCCCCGCAGGGTACCATCCTGCCTTACTGGGGATAATTGAGAATCGAAGGAGCAATGCGCCGCAAAACCCTGACTCGGACTGCGAGATATCTGGTGTCACTGCCGGAACGGCTGTTTCGCTCCGGCGCCGCTCTGGCCGGGGGATTGATCCGCCAATTGGGCGATGTCACGCTGCCGGCCGCAGTACGACGCACCAAGACTTACCAGACCATGGTGGACATCGCGCTACGCTTCATGATCGAACAGATAGGGCAGGTGGAAGGCGTGTATCCATCGGAAGGCGAGCTAGCGAACAACTTCCTGATGCGAAGAACGGCCGGGCACGGAATTGAGCTGGTGGGTATTCTGGCATTTCGCGCATCGCCGGTTTGGATCATGGCCGCGCTCGCAGATATCTCAGGCGCCGGCCGCCAGGTTGTGCAGGAAGTGGCGGATGCGCTGAAGCAGGAAGGCCTGCTCTCAGGCGATGCTAAATTCGAAAATATCGATCAGCTTTTGGACGGCCTGGAGCAGACTGCCGGCCGCGCCGCCATGGTCTTCAATGCGCCACCACTCGACGTAGCCGGCCTGCGCCAGGAGTGGAAAGCTTTTCGCTCCAGCGCCGCCAAAATCCCGCCGCGCAATCTGCCATCTGCCGAGTTGGTGCGCCGCCATTGGGAGGAGCTGAAAGCGGAGGC
>DASYNU010000156.1:0-39050 GCA_036008345.1 Bryobacteraceae bacterium | reverse complement strand
ACCGGCAAAGCCAGCAGACACAGAACGGGCAGAATCCGCACAGGTATTGGATACCGTTGGTTCACAAAAGTCGCTAAGTTTCCATTATATCGTCGCGGGTTTGGTGTAGAAAACATTGCCATGCCCCACAAGCGATTGGTTTGAAAATCGATGGATGGAAGCGAACTGACACAAGCGGATCTCGGTCAGCGCCGCCCTTCCGCGAAGGCACTTCTGATTCCGCCGGGTGCTGCGCGCGTGGTGGTGCGGCCGGCGAACCACGGCACGGTCGAACGCGTGTTCGAAATTCAAGCAGGTCCAACTCGAGTACCGAGCGGGCAAGACCGCCGTCACATCGAAGCCTAATCGTTTGCTCGGCCAGGGCGAGCACGCCTTCACGCACAAGACGCCCGGTTTTCGCGAGGCGGCCCTCGCGTCGTATGAGAAATCGCTGGAAATTTGGGCGCTCCTCGGCGACCGCCCGCGCCAGGCCAGCACACTCTGTCACATCGGAAGCATCCGTTATGACTTGGCCGATCTGAAGACTGCGGCAGAGAACTACCAGCGCGCGCTGGAACTTTCGGATGCGGAAAAGGACCAGGCCGGGCAGGCGGCGGCTCTACTTTTTCCCAGGGCAGAGTGCGGCGTTGGCGGCTCAATTCATCACGCGGCCGGGTGAACTCTTTCTCTTTCGCAAGAAACTCGCGCCCGGCGGCGAGCCATTCAACACGCGGAACGATGTTTGGGTGTGCTACTTCTGTCGAGCCGCCAGCCGTGCTGATCCTTCTTGGATAGGGTTGGAGCGGAATTATTGTTCCTCAACTTTTGGTACAGTAGTCCGAACCCAGTGCAACCAGGCGCCCCCGCTCCCGATCGGCCAGGAAACTATCCTCAGTGGGCGTCAGCAATCCTCAGCGCACTGGTAGCCGCACTCGCGAGTTCCCGATTGTCAGGGCCGAAACTATCAGTGCGTCTGCTAAATGCCGACGGCGAAAGAACGGTCTTCAGGGACAAGGCTGGTGTATCTTTGAAGTGGAATCCGGTAAAATGCGGATTTCTGGGGCGTATTTCGATCCGCTGACCAGCACGGTCGGTTCGGTGAACGCCGGCTTGAAGGAGAGTATGCGATTTTTTTGGAAGAGAACAGGCGTTGGGATCTGCGCTCTGGCCTTGTCCCTTGCACCTGTTGCAGCGCAAACCGCGACCTCACGGATGGTGAGCGCCGCGAACAAGTTCCTGGCTACACTGGATGACCATCAGCGGCAAAACGTGTTGTTTGCTTTCGACGACGACCAGCAGCGCGTACGCTGGTCGAACCTCCCAACCTCGATTGTCAAGCGCGCAGGCCTCAACATGGGTGAAATGAGTGCTGGTCAGCGTTCCGCTGCGCTGGCCCTGGTTTCTAGCGCACTAAGCCGCAGGGGTTTCGAAAAGGTCGGCCAGATCATCGAAGCCGACGAGACTCTCAAGCAGAACGAACGAGATAATCCGATGTTCGGCAAGGATCTCTATTACATCTCCATCCTCGGAAAGCCCTCTGAAACGGACTTTTGGATGTTGCAGTTTGGAGGTCACCATCTGGCGCTCAATATCACCATTGCCGGCGAGCGCGGCATCCTGACGCCCACCCTGACCGGCGCTCAACCCGCGCTGTACACCGTCAACGGGAAAACCGTGCGGCCACTTGGCCAGGAGAGCGACAAGGCCATCGCCTTGCTGAACGCTCTCGACGAGAACCAGCGCAAACAAGCCATTCTGAGTTACCGTTTGGCCGATCTCGTGCTCGGGCCCGGGCAGGATGGCAAAACGATCCAGCCCGAGGGCCTGAAAGCTTCCGCCATGAACCAGAGCCAGCGCGCCATGCTGGTTGACTTGATATCGGAATGGACGGGTATTATTCACGAGAGTGCGGCCGCGGCCCGGATGGCCGAGGTAACAGCCGGCCTGGCCGACACCTGGTTCGCCTGGAGTGGCCCCACCACTGCCACTCCGGGAAACAACATCACAGCCTATTACCGGATTCAGGGTCCGAAGCTGGTCATCGAGTACGCGCCTCAGAAGCTGGGCGGCGATCCCGCCATGCATGTCCACACGATGTACCGCGATCCTACGAATGACTACGGCCGGAGCCCAACGGCAAAATGACCAAGCTGCCGGCGGCCGCGATTCTTCTGTCGCTCGGAGCGCCTGCCTTCGCGCATCGGCTGGATGAGTACCTGCAGGCCACCCTCATTTCCGTGGAGCAAGACCGTGTGCACGCATCTATGCGTCTGGTTCCCGGTGTCGCGGTGTCCCCCATTGTAATTTGGACCATCGATACCAATGGGGACGGCATCATCTCAGAAACGGAGCAGCAGACTTACGCAGAGCATGTTCTGGGCGATCTGTCGCTCAGCCTGGACGGCCATCGTTTGAAGCCCCGGCTGGTCTCGGCCGTTTTCCCAAAGACCGGTGAGATGAAGGAAGGGCTCGGCGAAATTCAGATCCAGTTCACCGCGGATTTGCCGGGCGGCGGCCCGAAGCGCAAACTCGTTTTCGAAAACCATCACCAGAGCCGGATGGCAGCTTACATGGTGAATTGTCTGGTCCCTCGCGACAAGAATATTCAAATCGCGTCGCAGAATCGAAACGAGAATCAGTCGTTTTATCAACTGAACTATGTACAGGCCGGCGGTCGTCCAGACGTCCGCGGATGGCTCGGCACACTTGCCCTGATTCTTTCCGCTTGCGCTCTCTCCCTTCGGTTCAGCCTGCCACGAGCGCGGGGCAAGCAGGTGCGGTTTTGAGCCACGCGGAAGACGCGACAAGTTGCGGAGCGCGCATGGACGCGCCGATGGCAAAAGCGACGTCGCGGTGGCATCCCGGACGCCATTTGTCTGCGGTGAGGCCAATAGCTCAATCGTGCTGGTGCTCGATCGCTTAATGGCTGGAATAGTCGCGGGTCAGGTTGTGGACTGGAAGGACGCATTGCTGAAATATCCGAGGGCTCGCATTTACCGAGAATCCGAAACGACCCCGCGCTACGACGTGCACGGGGATAAGACTCGGTGAGATGACCCTTCCTAGTATCGGTGTCTCCACCGGGCAGATCACTGATTGGGCGCGCTGGTCTGGATCTAGCGTTTTTTTATTGCGTACCAACCGGCAAGGTCACCGGGTTAGCAGGAACGCCGTCGATAGTAAGGACCACCGGATCGGCAGCATTGGTGCGCGCTAACCCGGGAACAACCACATTGATCTGATTCAGTCCCACAAATCCGGGCGCGATGCCGGCGAACTGTATCTCCGCGGAAAGTCCATCGATCGTCATCGTTGCGGCCGATGTGATCTGGTTGCCGCTCGAAGGCGCGCCGGTTCCGAGCGGCGGATCCACGGGACCAAAACCGGTTCCATAAAAAATCACCACCTCGCCAGGGTTGGCGGGTAGATCGGCAGTTACCGGCGTCACTCCATCGGTGTGCAAGCATACCGCCGTGCCTCGGCCGTCCTGGCTGACAGTGAAAAGACCAGGCCGAACCGAAGTGAGATTCACGGTCTGCACCTGACTGGTTTGTCCACCCACCGTTACCTGAACATCCGCGGACGCCTGGCCGTCCAGCTCCACCGGAATCTGAATTCCGAGCTGCCCGGACGTGGAGTAAAACATCGGCGCGGGAACGGTGCCAACCGTGACGCTGGCGCCACCCAAGGCCGTCACCAATGTGCCATCCGGTCCGAAGCTCGAAAACAACACCTGCGAACCATCGTTCAAACCGGTCCCGAAGATCGCGGCAATCGATCCGGGCGCCACCGGTGCAGGGCTGGTGGCAAAACTGGCGTTGTTTACGATGCCGCCATCCAAAATCACCGGGCCGCCCGGCGCAGGCGGTGAATATTTGTATAAGAACGGATCAGCGACGTTGGTTAAGCTTTCGGGAATCGAATTGCGATCGGTGTATCCGGCAATGTAGATTCCGGAAGCATCCGCGGCGACGCCGTAGCCGTAGTCATCATCCACCGAGCCGGTCTGAAGGGTCCACAACGCATTGCCGTTGGAGTCGTACCTTCTCAAAAACACATCCGCACCACCGAGACTAGCCGTTCCAAGCACGCCCTTTGTGTAGCCCACGACGTACATACCTGTGTCGTCGGCGAACGCGCCATAGGCTACGTCATTATCGGCGGTGCCGAACTGCCGGGTCCATTGAAGATTGCCGTTCGCATCATACTTGCGCACATAGGCGTCATAAGCAAAAGTCGGCAGCGTTTGAATTCCCAGCAAGCCAGGCGTGGTGCCTGCCACGTAAACACCACTTGAGCTCACACTCACTGCCTCCGCATATTCCGGCCCGTTCGGCGTACCGAACTGATTCGTCCATAGTGCGTTACCGCTGGGATCATACTTGCGAATGAAAAGGTCCTGACCTGGCCCAGCCGGTTGGCCCGATAGCGGACCGGGTGTAGAGCCTACGACATAGGCGCCGCTCGCGTCCGCGGCCACGCTGTAAGGGTGGATGCCGTTGATGCCATTACTGTTCACAAATGTACTGGTCCATACTTCTGTACCAGCGGAAGGATCCAGCTTGCGGAGATACGCACTGGTGCCGCTTACGCTCTCAGTCAGCCCCACTACGTACACCGTTCCGCCGTTCAGCGCGATACCAGCAGCGGATTCTGCAGGAAGGGTCTTGCTCGTCGTGGTCTGGTGCGTCCAGAGGAGGTTGCCATCCGGGTCGAATTTGTACACAACTGCCAAAGTGCCCGGGCCTATCCCGTACCGGCTCCCGCCACCTGTCTTCGCGGCAACGTAAACGCCGGTCGAATCCACGGCAATCCCGTTTACCGACAATCCCCCCTTGTCTAGCACTGCAAACTCCTGGGTCCACAATTCGTTGCCGGCAGGATCATACTTCCGGACATAGCCGTCGGGCTGAGTTCCTGAGGGTGAGATTTTTGTTTGCCCTGGAAGTGCCTTGTAGGTTATTCCTGCCATGTAAACGCCGCTGGAATCCGAGGCAACGCTAAAGGCTGCAGCCGGCGGGGAGGCGAATTGGCGAGCCCACTGAAGCGTTTGGGCCGCGGCCGGATAGTGATACCAGGCAACCGAAAGAAAACCTACCAGGTGTCGCCAACTGTGTCTGTGCATTTCTCTTCTTTCTATTTAGCAGCTGTGGTTCACCAAGCATTGCGTCAGCGGGTGAAGAAAACCGTCACCCGTTTCGAGCACCCGCCAAAATGTGGATGGCGCCGGTTCCCCAACCTCACAGCAATTGGGGTCAATACCAATCCAACAACCGTCTCCAGACCCCAGACCCCTGATAGTTGGCCGAATCGACAAGATATGCCCGCTGTGTCGTGACGGTACTTGTAGTACGAATGTCATTCAAATCGCGAGAGATATTTCAACGCCTCTCAGGAGACGGGTGTACACTGTATTGGAATTCTTTAGTCGAAAGTGCGAGGCTTAAATGAGAAGCCTTCTTGGCGTTGTTTCTTTCTTGGCGGCCCTTCTCCTGGTGCGACCCGCGCTAGCCGACCCCACGTGCGCGACGCTGAGCGACGCGATTTCCTGCATCGGCACCTTAGCTACTCCAGAAAATGTTTTCGTAGAGACATTCGATGTGACGGGTGGTGGGGCCGACATCACGGTCCAAACCTATGGCTTTGGGGGAACGGCTCCAAGCCATACTAATGCAGCCGGCAAGACCATCCCCGCTGGCGGATTTGACTCGCTGGTGGCGCTGTTCTCGGGGCCACCCACTGCGGCGACCATCCTGACAGACGGGGGCGGCAATCCTATCGTCAGCGCCGACAGCCTTAGCCTCTTCTCCCCCGGTTGTCCGCCCGCGGGGACTGTCACAGTGGGGACTGTGGCCGGGGTCTGTGGGGACAACACACTCTCGGCGAGCCTGGGTGCCGGAGTCTACACGCTACTGCTCACCGATACCAACTTCTTGCCAATCCCGGTTAACCCGGGCGGTTCCTCACCTTTCGACCTGACAGACACCTCGTCGAGTAACTACGGCAGCTCTACCGGCAATGGTGCTTACAACGACCTTTCCGGCGGCGTATTTCAGATCTGCGCGAGCCTCACCGATTGCAATACAGACAACGGGAACTTCGCTGTCGACATAACGTTTCCTCAGGGTGCGCCCGTCTCGCCGGTGCCGGAGCCTCGCACCCTGACGCTTTTAGGCGGCATACTGACGATGCTGTTCTGGAAGGCGCTGTCCCCGGCGGAACGGAGACGCGCAGGGGACCGCTAGAAAACGGCGCACAGCGCCATAAACGAAGGGGGCACCCAAGTGAAATTCGCGAAGAGTCTCTTGATCGGAACCGGCAGCGTCGTGCTGGCCGGATTGGCCTTGACCCTGCTGGCACCCAAAGCGATGCACGCGGTGGTCGCCACGCTGGTTCAAGTAGCCAATACCAATGCCAACCCGGCGATCACGCAAGATACTACCAAGCAAGCGTCGCAGATTTTGACTCTAAACTGTCAACCCGGAGGTATCTCCCCGGCGCCGGCACCGTCCTGCACTCAAGTACTCGACACAGGATTTGAAGCAGGAACCCAGTATGTTGTCCCGACGAGCACTAAGTTAGTACTGACTAGCCTCGATTACTATCCTTTAGCCGGCACTGGCAAAATCGGCATTGGAATCGAGGATATAACCAGCACGCCCTTGTTATTCGAGGCCCTCCTAATCAACAACCAATCGTTAGAATCGACGATGCAATTTTCGTCTGGCATAGTGATGGGAACAGGGTTTCACCCGGGCGTAATAAGCAGTAACCCCGACGCAGTGGTTTATCTCCACGGTTACCTGACCGCAAATTAGACTTTATAGGTGATTCCGGCGACGATGGCAGACCGTGAGAATCGCGGAAGCAACCGCGAGCATGATGCTCCATCCTGCCTTGGTTATCCTTTCCCCACCCTCCGCTGAATGGTACCCGTGGAATGACAATAGCCGCGCTGTTTCAGGAAGGTTCGTGATAGACTGATCGGCCATTCGGGCTGTGCTAGACTACACGAAGTTACGCAACAGTCCATCTCTCCGGGGGTGTCCGATGCGAGCTTTGCCCTTATTGCTTCTCGCCGCGGGTGTGCCGGCTTGCGCCCAGATCACGTGCACACTCATAGAGGTCAAGACCTCTCCTACGTACGAAGAAGACGATTGCTTCGCCTATGTTCACGTGCGAATGCTCTGCACAGGCGGTACCGTGACGCCCGCCGGTCAGCCAGTGCCGGAAGTGAACATCACTTTGTACACGAATGCTCCGGCGTTTGGCAGCACAATCTATGTGGACATGCCGAAAACCGAAAATAGGGCCAGCCTTGATGTAAGAGTCCCCGATCCCGACGGCGTTGGGGGAGACGGATTAAATTATTCGAACGGCAGCGTGCCAAACACCTTCCCCACAACGACCAATACCGCCACTTCAACGACTTGGACGGATGTTCCCTTCGATCCGAGCCCGAAGGGCCGCACAGTCGACTTTACTCTCTACGTCAACTTCTGCAAAACAAATGGCAGCAGCAGCTTCCCTTTTAAGCTCACCATCGCGGGAAAGATCGTTGCAGAGAATTCATTCCTGATCACCAATCCGCAGCTTGTTTCCAACGACACGAGCGCCGAGCCAATCCCGTTAGCGACGGCGCCGGCCACGTACACGGTGACGCCTTCATCCCTCGATCTCGGCGACGTCCTTCCCTGCTGGGAAGACCAGATTATGCCCGGAAGCGCGCCTGCGAATGTGGCGCTGAACACGGGCCTTTTGAACTCGAGCCCCAACGTGCCGTCGGCAGCTTCGGCGACCCTCCTCTACAACACGTTATTTCCATCTTGTCTCTGGATCCCGGCGACGGGGTATCAGGACAACTTCAACCAGTTTTATGACAACGAACTAGGCTTCACTTTCCCGGGCTCGCCTTCGCCACTCGCAAACTTCGGAACCGAGTTACAGGCCGTGTTCAATAACGTTCCCTCCGGCGTCAGCGTCTTCGTTCAAACCAGCGCCTCCAGCCCGGCCGGAACCATTATGTTGACATCCCCAGGCACGGCGTTAGGCACCACGGGACTGACGGAGATCCCCGTGACCAACGGCTCGGCGACGGCCATTTGGGAGGCGCAAACCGCCGACGTCACGCAAACCGGGGCCTTCAAGATTCCGGTCTACTTCGCATATCCATCGGGTGTTGCGGCGCCGTCGAATATTACGGTGGTGCAAAGCCTCGCCTCGCCGCCCGGTGGCGTGCAGTTCCTGCAGCCGCCCGCCAACCTGCTTCAGCCGGTGGTTTTCAGCATCAACACAGGTGCTTCGACGACGCCGAAACTCACGGCTACCATCGATTCGCGGCCCTGCATCGTCGGCATCACGTTTTGGACAAACAACGCTTGCAGCCCGGGTAACGGGCTGCTCGTGAGTGTGGTCAGCGATACCGGCCCCGTCAACGAGAGCCCGGCGTTCACTTCGGCCGGAGGAGTGACTTTCTTCGCGCTTGCCTGTGGAAGCACGCCCGCCCTGTGCCAGATCTTTCCCAAGGCCGCCAACGCCACGCCTGGCGTTTATCCGGAAACCATGACTATAAGCGGCGTTGGCTCCGCCGCGGGTGCTTCGGTGACGGTTCCTTTTACGGTGACAGTTCTGGCCCCGAACAATCCAGTCTTCGAGCTAAATGCCGTCTTCGACGCGTTCAGCTATCAATCTGAGACCATTGCGCCAGGCCAGATCTACACCATCTTCGGCAGTAACTTTGGTCCCGCGAAGCTGGTATATGGCGCGTTCGATTCGGGCAAGCTCGCGACGAACGTGGCCAACACGCAAGTGATGTTCGATGACATCGCCTCGCCGCTGATCTATGTGGCGAACGGACAGATAAGCGGCGTTGCACCGTTCGAGTTAGCCGGCAAAACCTCGACCAACGTGCGGATCGTTTCCAACGGCCTGACTACGCCGACGGTCGCCGTGCCGGTAGTGGAGGCCAGCATCTCGGTTGTCAGTGCCGACGGCAGCGGGGGCAACCAAGCCGTGGTGATCAATAAAGACGGTACGCCCAATTCCCCCACGAACCCAGCCTCGGCCGGTGATGAAGTCGTGATTTATGCCGCTTACGGTGGCGCTTTCGCCAATGGCATCACCGGAACCGACGGCCGAACAACCACGGGGCCGCCGTATCCCGAGCCGGCCGGCTCAAGAACCGTGAGTATGGGAGGGGTTGCCGCGACGGACATTCCCTTTTTCGCCAGCGCTCCAGGATTCCTCGAAAGCATCCTGCAGATCAACGTCGTGATTCCGGCCGGAGTGCCGTCGTCTCCTTACAACGCCTTGGTGATTTCCGCAGGTGGGGTGAAGAGCACCGATTGGACCACCATCGCTGTGCGGTGAGGCTGACCTGCTCGCAATGGAAGAAATAATAGGAAGAAAAGTCGAGTTGACAAAGCGTCCTCATGGGAAGACGTTATTTTAGCCTCTTAGCGGTTCCGGCTAATGAATTGCAAAACGACCCGCGTGCAAACTCCTGTCCTCTTGGCAGGTGCGCTCCCGCATAATGCCATTGAAGAAATCAAGTGGAATCAGCGCGCATGCTAAGCGCAGCGTTCGCTCACCAGGCATCTCGAAAGATCTTGGCCTTGCCACGGGTGATTGCATCCCGATCCGCGCTCACGGCAATCAGCCATCCCGAATCCGACGCGAGTTTTCGATTCGTTAGCAGTTCGTAGCCCTTGATCGCGATGCCTCGGAGCAATTATTTTCATGCCGAGGAATCCACAGAAACCAACCAGCGAGGCGAGATCACGTCATATCCCGTATTTCAGACTTCGTACGTTATTAGGGATTCGGCCGCAACTGCGCCGACCTACCCAATTGTCCGGCTGATGCAGACGGCCTGCTTAAACCTTGCCGGCCTCTTGCGGTATACTAAACTCTTCAATCGGCCATGTAGCCAAGCTGTGCCGCGCCGCACGGACGGTTGAGATGCGAAAATTCTCCACGGTTCTTTCTCTGCTGGTGCTCGCGGGCTCTGTGAGCGCGGGCGGCCCTACTCCCACCTTTACGGTCGGCTGGTCGGTCTACGTTGGCTGGGATCCCTATCAGTACATGGCGAAATCCGGCCTGCTCAAGAAATGGGCTGACAAGTACGGCATAACCGTGAAGGTTCAACGCTTCGACTACGCACCCTCACTCGATGCATTCGTTTCCAGGAACATCGACGCATGCACCATGACGAACATGGAGGCGCTGGACATGCCCGCCGCTGCAGGTGTGGACACCACCGCCATCCTCATCGGCGATTACTCCAATGGGAATGACGCTGTGCTGGTTCGCCACAATTTATCGCTCAGTCAGATTCCCGGCAAACGCGTTCTGTTGGTGGAAAAAACTGTTTCGCAGTATCTTTTCGAGCGCGCGATGGCGATGAACAACCTGGCGAGCGAACTGAAGCGGGTGAAATTCGTCAACACCTCGGATTCCGACATCGCCGGCGCGTTTCTCGGCGACTCGAACCAAGAGGCCGTCGTCACCTGGAAGCCGCTGGTGTCGCAAATTCTCAAGAGTCCGGGTATTACGGGCATCTTTGACTCGTCCAAAATCCCCGGCGAGATCCTGGACCTGTTGGTGGTGCGAACGGATGTGCTGAACCGCCCGGATGGCTCGGGACAGCGGTTCGCGAAGGCCCTCGCGGGCGCGTGGTATGAATTACTGTCGCAAATCTCCAAGCCCGGCCCCGAGAGCGACAAAATCCTGGCTGCTATTGCCAGCGTTTCTGAAGACACGCTGGCCTCCTACAAAGAACAGCTTTCCACCACGCACATGTTCTACTCAGCGCAGTCCGCCGTCGAAATGGCGCTATCGCAACAATTGAAAACCACCATGGAGTTGGTGCGGCAGTTCTGTTTCTCTCACGGATTGCTGGGCGATAAAACGGGCTCGCCCGACGACGTGGCCGTGCGATTCCCGGATGGATCCATTGAAGGCAAAAAGGATCGCGTGCGGCTCCGCTTTGATGCATCGTACATGCAATTGGCTGCGGGGGGTAAATTGTGAGCTTTCTCCAGATTCATGCCCAACCCTCGAGACCTTCGGTATGGATTCTCTCGTGGACCCTGTTCGCAGCCGGTCTGGCCGCCTATTTCTGGGTGTCGAGCGCCCGGCATCGCGAGAATCCGGACGACCGTGTCATGCCGACGCTCGCTCAGATGAGCCAGTCGTTCATGGACGCGACTTTGAAACCAGCCGAGGAAGACGCGTTGGCAGAAGATTCCGCCGCGCAATCGCTCCTGATGCGATTCCGCAACAGCATGCTCTGGAAGGATACTCAGGCCACCGGCCGGCGGTTCTTCATCAGCTTAGGGCTGCTGTTTCCCGCGGTATTGCTGGGAGTACACATGGGGATGTTTCCCTACGTCGGAGCATTCTTCTTACGCTTCGTGCTGTTCTTCGACAAAATCGTCGCGCTCTCGCTTCTGCCGATTCTGTTCATAGTGTTCGGAATCGACGAAGCCGCGAAGGTCATGCTGATCCTGATCGGCGTCGCGCCAACTATCATTCTGGATGCGTTTAATCTCACTCGGAGCGTGCCCCGCGAGCAGATCGTGAAGGGATTCACGCTGGGCGCAGGCGATTTCTCGGTTGCCTATCGCATCGTCCTGAAGCAGATCTTGCCGCGCGTCCTCAACAGCATCCGGCTGAACCTGAAAGCTGTGATGATTTTTCTGTTCTCCGGCGAGATGATCGCTTCCACCGATGGCCTGGCCTACCGCATCGCGTTGCTTCGCCGACACATGGCGATGGACACCATCATTCCCTATGTGTTGTGGGTGGCATTGCTGCTGTTTCTGGTCGACCTGGGAATGCGGACGCTAAACCGCAAATTGCATCCCTGGTTCCAGGAGGCTTGACAATCCATGGCGACAGCTCGGGTATTGGCACAAAGTGTCGCGGATGAAGCCGCGGCGCGCGCTTCCGCGATCATCCGCCTGGATCGCGTCTCCGTCGAATACACGCACAACGGGCAACCTGCCAAGCGTGTGCTGAACGGAATTAGCCTGGACGTCCAGCCGGGCGAATTCGTCTCTGTGGTCGGCCAGACCGGGTGCGGGAAATCTACGCTCTTGCGGTTGGTTTTGGCTGAAGAAATTCCCTCCAGCGGGCAAGTTCTCATCGAAGGCAAGCCGCGCACGCAGCCCGATCGGCGCTGCGGCTACGTGCCGCAAAAATATTCGCTATTCCCGGACCGAACCGTGCTCGAAAACGTCATGTTTGGTCTCGAGGTGACCGAGATCGGGTTGCTGGGGATCCTGTCGACGAAGCGGCGCGCGCGCAGAAGAGAATTTCAGGCCGAAGCGTTCGGCTATCTTCGGCGCATGGGCTTGCGTGAAGCTGACGCCGCCAAATACCCGCACCAGTTATCGGGCGGCATGCAGCAGCGCGTCGCCATCGCGCAGTCGCTTATGCTGCGCCCCAAAATTCTGCTGATGGATGAAGCCTTCAGCGCGCTCGATCCAGGCACTCGAATGGGCATGCAGCGTCTCATTAAGAAGCTATGGCGCGAAACGGGAACCACCATTCTTTTCGTTACGCACAATCCCCGGGAAGCCGTCACGCTGGCCACCCGAGTGATCGCCTTGGGCCATCCGGGCGCGCCTGAGGATGGAGCGGCCATCGTCTTGGACCTCGAGGTGTCGGACACCGACGACGAGCATCGGATTCAAGGATTGATCCAACGCGTCGAAGAGAGCACCTTCTGTGGAATCGCTGAAGACGACGCGGCTGACGTGTAAAAAACGAGAGAGAATAAACCAAGCTCCATGTCGTTCTACAAAAGCCACGCCCCGAAATATCGGGAACACACAAGAGAATTGTCCTTGCCGGAATTGGAGGGGATGAAAGCGCTGCGCGACGAAGGCAGCATCCCGTCGCGGCAGTGGCAGGAAGAGGTCCGCCGCGGCAAGGAATTCGGCCTGGAGTGCGTCGATTCCATCCAGGATAAATCGGAGATCAGTTGCTTCCAGCGTGGCGAACTTCCCCATTGGTCCGGCATCAACACGTTTCTTAAGACGCATTATCTGGAAGACGTCCGCAAGGTAGGCGAATACGATGTCGCGTTCATTGGAGTACCGTTTGACATCGGAACTACGTATCGCGCCGGCACGCGATTCGGACCGCAGGGGATCCGGCGGATTTCCTCTCTCTACACCACCTACAACTTCGAGCTGGGCGTCGACCTGCGCGAGTCGCTCAAGATGTGCGACGTCGGCGACGTGTTCTGCCCGGCCAACATTACCAAGAGCCACGATCAAATCACGAAAGGCGTAGCGCACATTCTGTCGCAAGGTACGCTGCCCATGATCATGGGCGGCGACCATTCCATCGGCTTCCCATGCGCCCGCGGCGTGGCGCAATGCGTGGAAGGCAAAGTCGGCATCATTCACCTCGACCGCCACATCGACACCCAGGAAAAAGACATGGACGAGATCATGCATACTTGTCCCTGGTTCCACGCCACCAATATTCCCAATTGCCCTCCCACGAATCTGGTTCAGGTCGGAATCGGCGGTTGGCAAGTGCCGCGGCCAGGCGTGAAGAAAGGACGCGAGCGCGGATCCACTGTTCTCACCATCCAGGACATTGAGCGGATCGGCATTGACAAGACGGTCGAGATCGCGCTTGAAGTTGCGTGGAAGGGCGCCAGCGCCGTGTATCTCTCTTTCGACGTCGATTCCCTCGACGCAGGCTTTGTACCCGGCACTGGCTGGCCAGAACCGGGTGGCTTCCTGCCGCGCGAAGCTCTGGCGATCTTGCGGGGCGTGGCCAAAGAGGGAATCGCGGCTATGGAAGCGGTGGAGGTCTCGCCACCCTACGACATTTCCGACATCACTGCGCTGGTAGCCGTGCGGGCCATGGTGGATGTGCTCGCCAGCATGGTGAAGCACGGGCGTATCGGTGGAAAACTGAAGTAATGCCGGAAGCGGTGGTCATTCTCGCCACCGATCTCGAATTGCACGCACCCGCGTGGAAGTCCGCCCACGCACAGGCGTGCCAGGTTGCGGCATCGTGCGCACCGATCTTGGGCTTTGACCCCGCGATCAACCTTGCGGCGCGCGGCGGCCTGGCGGAAACGATCGACGCGGCCGAGGACGCCAGCGAGATCTTCGTTCTTCCCTGCGCGCTCGAGTTCGGCTTGTTGCAACGCGAAGAACTCGGTGGCGTAGTTGCGGAAGCGCGCAGGCGTCACAGCAGCCTCGCAATCCATCATGACGATGTCGATCCCGGGCATCCACTGATCATGGAATCCCTGGCCGATCAGGCCGCACGCGCGCTGGGAGAAACCCTGCCACAGCACACCGGGCTGATCTTGGCGGCGAGCGGTCAGGGTGATGCATCCAGCCGGGCGCACAGTTACCGGCTCATGCGGATGATTTGGGAACGTCTTGGATTCGCCGCCGGCGAAGTTGGTTTTTTGCGTCACACACAGCCATTTCTCTTGACGGCTTTTGAGAAGTGCGTCACCCAACCACTCAATTGGGTGATCGTTCCGCAGGTGCAATGGATGACGGAGCACATGGAATATGCGCAAGTGATCCTCGAGAATTTCCAACGGAGCCACTCGGAGGCTCACGCCTGGAAAATGGTCGCGCCGCCAGCGGATCATCCCTCGATGACCGCATGGCTCACCCAGCGAATCACACGACTATGGAACGAGAAGCGATCGCGCGAATCGGCGCGTGTTCCTTCGCCGAAACTTTCTGTCGAAACGAAGAGTGAATCGTGGAACATTGGCGCGGGCACAGTGGCATCGGTACCGGACAAGCACTCGATGGCTCGCCTGCTGGAGGGCATCCTTCCCGCCGGCAAGCCGGAACGCGTCCTGGTCAAAGTGACCTGGCACGGTTACGCCACCGGTACATACACCGACCCCGCCGCGCTCGATCTCCTGCTCAGCGCATTGCCAGCTAAGGCCATAATCCTGGAAGGTCACACCAGCAGCCGTAATTTGGAAAACGCCGGATTCGACTGGGAAACCGAAGCACGCTCGAATCGCGCCTGGATCCGTCAACAGGATGCGGAATACCTTCGACGCACCGGCTTGGCCGACGTGATGGTCCGGCACGGCGCCGAGTATTTCAACGTCACCGAAGCGTGGTGGGACGAAGACTGTAAGACGGCGGAGGGCTATGTCCCCGAAGCTCTTCTCGCATACAGGGGTTGCCCACTCATCAGCTTCGCGAAATTCAAGGGTTCGACACGTCTTTCGGTATCGAATCTGTTCGGCTTGATTCCAGAGCCGCTTCGCGCGGCCTGGCACGGCCCGAATCTTACTTATATGGCTCGTGTGTGCTGCGACATCGCCCGAGCGTACGGCGCGCTCTTCCCCCTGTGCGGACTGAATGAAGCGCTCTACAGCGCTGTGCGATGGAACCGGCAGGGTCTATACCGTAGCCGTTGGGGCAATTATGATTTGATCTCGAATACCGGCTATACCGCCGCGAGCAGCAGTCTGGTTACCGCCGACATACTCGCCTGCCGCCTGCAAGGCCAGGATGTGCACCGCAGCGCGTTCTTCGATGTGATTCGGGCGGAATTAGGCTGGGATGAGCGGGCTGCGACGGATGCCTTGCCTCAGCCCGTACAGCGGGCCTTCGCCTAGAATTCGTACCTCAACGCAAATTGCATTGTGCGCGGATCGGAAACGCTCTGGAATTCTCCAAATGTCAGCGGCGTGCTGAGAGCCAAACTCGGGTTGTAGAAGTTGACATTGTTAAAGGCGTTGAACGCCTCTGCCCGGAATTGCACGCGCTGCTTTTCCCACGGCAACCGGAATGTTTTTGCCAGCGTGAGGTCGGTATTGAAGAAGGCCGGCAGCCGAATAGGTGCGCGCGCTCCACTGTGACCAGGCAATTCGTCCGCGAACAAGCTGCTAGCCGAGGTGTTTGCGAATATGCTGGGCAACCCGTTCTGGTCGATATGCACGCTTCCCGACGTCACCGGCGCAATCGGAATCGCGAGCGAGTTTAGCCAATAGTTGGCGTTATAGGCCAGGTTGCCGCCTACTGTGGTTGGAAGGCCGGTGTGGTAGCGGATGACGCTCGAAAGCTGCCATCCACCGATGATTTGATTCGCCCAGCCGGGGATGCCGTTGAGCAGGTGCTTGCCTTTGCCGAACGGCAGCTCGAACAGGAAATCCGCGCTGATGTTGTGTCTCATATCGAAATCGGACGAGCCGCGGAATTCGTTCAGATCGTAAATATTCTGGATTGCCGCTCCCTGCTTGCCCGCGCCCGATTCTGCCGCCGACCCAAGATCGATGGAGTGCGACCAAGTATAGTTGAAATCGAACGAGAGGCCGTTCGCGTACGCGCGCCGGAGCGAAAGTGTCAAACCGTGATACACGGCGCGGCCCACGCTCATCCAAGTCGGCATCGAACTGCCCTGTTCCGGGAAGAACGTATAGCAGCCATAGACGGACAGACATTTTCCGTTTACGTAACCGCTGGTCTGATTGCGATCCACGGCGTGCAGACAATCCAGGTAGCTGCCGCCGTAGTCGTTGTACACGCACATGAAGTAGTTGGCAGACGCGCTGGCGGGGATGTCCACGCCTTTGAGACCAGGCCAAATATCCTGCACAAACGGCAGGTTCGGGATCAGGTTTGGATGAGCCGTCACATCCTGGATCACGGCCGTGGGATTACCGTCCTTTGCCAGAAGCGCATTGTATATCCCGCGCACCTGATCGGCGTTTTGCGTCCACGTGATTCCCGATTTCGGATCCTTGAAGTTCTCAAGCGGCGTGTAGACATCGCCTTCCATCAGGAGGCGATGCGAGAGACGCCCGGCGTAGCCGACGGCGATGGTCATCTTACCCGGAATCTCACGCTCAAAACTGGCATTGAGGAGATAGGAGTAGGGCGGTTTCAAATCGGGAGAGATGCCCAGGAAATCGCCGACGATCGCCGCGATTTTGGGCGGCGCGTAGGGGAAGGTCTCCTGGGCGGGTGCCGGCAGTACGGGCGGCGCTCCGTTGTAGCGCGGTGAGGTGGTGAAGTTATAGGAATCCGAGAAATTCCCGGCGTTGGCCAGCCCGATCGATCCAAACTGATCGTACTGCGCGATCAGATCGCTTCCGAAGCGATCGTACGCGATGCCGGCCCCGGCGCGAAAGGCCCCGTGCTGGCCGAAGAGCTTGCCCAGGATGCCTCCGCGATCGACGGGTGCATACGCAATGCCCACGCGAGGAGCGAAATTGTGGTTGTCGGGCGCCCACCAGGTCTGTTTGCCATTGCCCGGCCCGATCAAGGCCCATTTCAAAATGGCATCCGGCATGGCATTTTGCGGGACGCCCTGCGACTGCAGGAAATTGCGCTCGGCGAAATATTGATTTAACCCGACGGTGGGATCGATCTGGTAGCCGTTGGCTTCGTAGGGCGGACGGAAGTCTTCCCAGCGCAGGCCAAAGGTCAGCGTGAGTTCGCGCGTGGCGCGATAAGTATCTCCTACATAGAGTGCGTAGTCGTGTTCGATGAAGGACCGCACCTGCGCCGTGCCTTGCGGCAACGGATTCCCGTTCTTGCCGAACATGTCGGTGTGGAAATCGTCGTTCACCATACCGAACAGCGCGGCAAACCCATTCGCCGCTGATGTCGGATCCGCCAGGGCCGCGTTGCCAATGCGTTGTTGCAGGAAAGCGGTAAGGTCGTTATCGATGTCCGCGCCCAACCCAATCAACTCCGATTCCCCATAACCGTAGCGCGCGAACGAATTGGCGAACGAAGAGGTGTCGTTGTGAATAAACCGGCCATTGAATCCGAAGGTGATGGAGTGTCTGCCATGGATCCAAGTCAAGTCGTCGGTTGGGTTGAGCGTAGGCAACTTCTGCCCGAACGGGCGCGCGGAAGGATTTTGAAGCGGCGAAATGCTGCTATTGGTAATGAACATGACCGGCCCCGTCGAGCCAGACATGGCTTGTCCGAAGCGTGTAAATCCGAGATTGAAAACATTGATCAGGTTCGATTTCATGATCCACGTGTATTGCGCCGAGATGCCTTTACTGTTGTCGCGCAGCGTGGAGGCGGGCGGCTGACCCGGAAACTCCGCCAGGATGACGTCGTCCGTGTTGTCGGCCAGGGTTCCGCGGATACTGAGCGTGTGTTTGGCCGCGGAGTCCAGATGAATGTCTATTTTTCCAACGATGGCCCGGTCATTGCGGTGGCTGGGGGAATTGAATCGAAATCCGCTGAAGTTCAGTCCGCCGTCCGCTCCAAGCGCCGGATCGTTGCCAACAGGAAATTGGTTGAGCACTTTCATCATGGCCGGATTGACGCCCAGATGCAGCGGGTCCACTTGACGAACCTGATCGGGCGTGAGGGTCTGGACCGATCCATCGGCGAGTTGGACTGAAAGCATACCTTGCCGCAATGTGTTCGAGGGCACGCCGCGCAGCGTTGAAACACCACTCGCATCGGTGCGCTCTTCATAGTTCAGGAAATAAAAGACCCGATCCCGAACAATCTTTCCGCCCAACGATCCACCAAATTGATTGCGTACCAGCGGCTGGCGAGGAACGCCCGACTGATTATTGAACCAGGTATTGGCCACGGTCAGCGTATTGCGGTTGAACTCGTACAAAGACCCATGCAGTTGATTAGAGCCGCTCTTAGTGACCAGAGCGACCTGGCCGCCTGAGGAACGGCCCACATTGGGACCTTCACCGGCGACCGTAACCCGAAATTCCTGCACGGAGTCGAGCGGGATGGGCAGGACCGCTGTGAATCCTGAATTGACATTCGAGTTGTTCGCATTCGATCCCTGGAATCCCCCCGACGTTGTAGAGGTGTTCTGCGCCACCAGACCCGAGTTCTGGTTGTTGTTGACATCGGCGCCGTCAAGGGTGATGTTGTTCTGATCGCGCCGCGCACCCATGACTTCGCCGTTCGAGGTTACACCCGGCTGGAGGCTGAGAAGTTCGACGACATTGCGTGTCTGCAACGGAAGTTGGCGCACCTGCCGCTCATCAAGCGGGTTTCCGACCGAGGCGTCAACGGTATTAATGGTGCTGGCCTCCGAGTATACGTTCACAGTTTCCGCAGTGCCGCCGATGTCGAGTTGGAGATTCAGCGTCGTCGGCGTATTCACCAGCAACTGGATGTTGTCTCGAATGGCTGTCGCAAACCCTGGTTTTTCGGCGGACAGCCGGTAAGTGCCCGGAGGGATTTGCAGAAACGTATATGCTCCCGCCGCATCCGAGAGAACCCGGCGCGTCGCGGCGGTTTCGATGTTGGTCAGCGTCAAAACTGCCGTCGGCAGCACCAGACCCTGCGAATCCGTCAAGGTGCCGCGAAGCGACGTTGTTGATTGCGCGAAACCACTGCCGGCGCCTGCCAGCGCGATTAGAAACACGAATACCGCTCCCCGTTGCAATCTCGACATCGAGTTTCTCCTTACCTGTTCTGTAATAGAAACCGTACGAGGGCGGCTGGCTCTGGACGGAGAGTCTATAGGTGAAGGGAGAGCGCTGGGCTACCGCGCGCGAACTTCCTCTTTGAGCCTTTCGTGAAGTATCCGTGACTGGCCGCCATGGTGTCAATACAAATCTTTTATGAGGCCCATAAATTTCTCTATCCGTTAGCTTGAGACGATTCGGATATCATGAACCTCAAGTGCGAAACATCGTCGATCCGGTCGAGATACCTTCGCTCGGTGCGCTGCTGAGGCTACAACAGCTCGCCGACAGCTCTCTGCCTGTTGGCGGCGCGGCCCATTCTTTCGGCATCGAATCCCTGGTGGACGCGCGGCTGCTTTCGGCCGATTCGCTTGAGATGTTTTTGGGCGACTACCTCACGGAAGCTGGAGCGCTGGAAGCCGCTTATTGCATTTCCAGTTGTAATCTGGCACGCGACTCTGTACGGCACGATATCATTCCTGAATGGTTGCGATGCAACACGGAGCTGGCCGCGCGGAAATTGTCCCGCGAGTCGCGAGAGGCGTCCGCCGCCATGGGCCGGCGATTTCTTAACCTCTCGGCTCGCATTTCCGGCCTGGAACTGCTGCTTCAAGCGTCTGATGCTGTTCGGGAGTCTCGGGCGGAGGTCCACCTGGCGCCGTGCTTCGGCTTGGCCGCCGGTTCGCTTGGCCTGGATGCGCGGATTGCGGCCGCCGCCTACCTTCAACAATCGATCACGACGCTACTTGGCTGCTGTCAGCGGCTGCTGCCGGTTGGGCAAACACGCGCGCAGGAGATTCTCTGGGCGCTCGAACCGTACAAACTTCACGCCGTGGAACGCGGATCCACGTTTCCGGCTGCTCGCGCCAGTTCCTTTATGCCCTTAGTGGATGTCATGTCGTGCCGGCATGCCAACCTCTATACGCGCCTTTTCATAAGTTGATCATGGCCACGCCCGCCAGGCTGCACTTGTCGTTTGAATCCGCCTCGTCCGGCGAAACCACGCTGCGTGTCAAGCAACAGCAGCCTCCCTGGCGGGTGGTTCGTGGATTTCGGTCGGCTTCCGGCGAAACTCTTGCCCACCTGCATAATCTCTCCGGCGGAATTCTGGATACCGATAATCTTGAATGCCAACTCGATCTCGCCAGCCACGCGCAAGCCCAGGTAACGTCCACCGGGGCCACGCGCGTGTATCGCAGCCGCTCTCGCGATCGCACTGCTGTTCAGCGCGTTTCGGCCCGTGTCGGAGCCGGGGCTTATCTGGAATTCCTGCCGGACCAGTTAATCCCCTTTAGCGGCTCGCGCTTCGAACAAATCGCCAGCGTAGATCTCGATGAGTCAGCTTCCGTGATCTGGTGGGATCGTGTTGCGCCCGGACGCGAGGCCTCCGGCGAAATCTTCAGGTTCCACTCTCTGGCGGTCAGTTTCGAGCTGGCCGTGAACCACCAGCCCATCGCGATAGAGCGCTGGACCCTCGATCCACAATCGAACCAGCCAGACTCGCTCGCTCGGCTCGGACCGTTTCACCATTTCGCTACTTGCTACGTGTGCCGCGCCGGCGAGCCGGGTTCTTACTGGCGCAAGTTCGAATCCGAAATGCAGAGTCTGGCGGATTGTCTTTCCAATCCTGAGATACTATGGGGGGTTAGTTCGCTCCGCGCGCACGGCATTGTGATCCGCGGCGTGGCAACGAGTGGGCGGGCGCTCGGCAGTGGTTTACTGGAGTTTTGGAAAGCTGCCAAGTGGTCCCTTTGTGGCCGGGTCGCCACACTCCCCCGAAAAATCCACTGAAGGAGGCTGCCTTTGCATCTCACGCCGCGCGAACAGGATAAGCTCATGATCTTCGTCGCGTCTGAGTTGGCCCAGAAGCGCCGGGCGCGCGGTTTGAAACTGAACTATCCGGAGGCCATGGCGATCCTTTCCGCTGAGATCCTGGAAGCCGCGCGCGACGGCAAGAGCGTTGCGGAGATCATGTCGCTCGGCGCCACCATCCTGACGCGCGATGATGTGATGGATGGCGTCCGAGAGATGATCCACGAAGTGCAGGTAGAAGCCACGTTTCCGGATGGCACCAAGCTGGTCACCGTGCACGATCCCATTCAGTAGGAGCAAGAATGTATCCCGGAGAGTATTTGCTGGAGCCTGACGACGTTGAGTTGAATTCCGGCCGCGCGGCTACGCGAGTTGTAGTTCGCAACCGCGGCGATCGGCCGGTGCAGGTCGGCAGCCACTATCATTTCTTTGAAGTCAATGCTGCTTTGGAATTCGATCGCGACTCCGCCTACGGAATGCGCCTGGATATTCCCGCCGGTACGGCAATCCGCTTTGAGCCTGGAGAGGAAAAGGAAGTGCCGCTGGTCGCGTTTGCCGGAAACCGCGCTGTCTTCGGACACAACGGCAAAGTGAACGGAGCACTCAATCGATGAGCGTAAGCATCCCGCGCCGGACCTATGCCGATCTTTATGGCCCCACCATCGGCGACCGCGTGCGCCTTGCCGACACGGAATTGATCGTCGAAGTAGAGCGCGACTATACGGTTTACGGCGACGAGATCACGTTCGGCGGCGGTAAAGTGATTCGCGATGGGATGGGCCAGAGTTCCACTGCTTTACGGGAAGCTGAGCATGGCGCCCTGGATCTTGTCATCACTAATGCGCTGATCATCGATCATTGGGGCATCGTGAAGGCTGACATCGGTGTCCGCGACGGGCGGATCGTCAAGATCGGCAAGGCTGGAAACCCGGACACGCAAGCGGGAGTGGACCAGGACTTGGTGGTGGGCGCCGCAACCGAAGTCATCGCGGGTGAGGGCAAGATCGTCACCGCCGGAGCGATCGATTCTCACATCCATTTCATCTCCCCGCAGCAGATCTACGAAGCGATTTCCGGTGGCACCACCACCATGCTCGGCGGCGGAACGGGTCCTGCGACGGGAACCAACGCCACTACGTGTACACCGGGCCGGTGGAATCTGGAGCTGATGCTTCGCTCCGCCGACGCCTGGCCCATGAACTTCGGCTTTCTGGGCAAGGGAAACGCTGCGGCGGGGGGACCTCTGTCCGAACAGATTCTCGCGGGCGCGTGCGGCCTGAAGCTGCACGAGGATTGGGGCACGACGCCCGCCGCCATCGACGCATGCTTGCAAGTGGCCGATGAATACGACGTGCAGGTCGCGATCCACACCGACACCCTCAATGAAGCGGGCTTCGTCGACCACACCATCGCCGCAATCGCCGGACGGACCATTCACACTTATCACACCGAGGGAGCGGGCGGTGGCCACGCGCCGGACATCATCAAAGTCGCCGGCTTGCCCAACATTCTTCCATCATCCACCAATCCAACGCGTCCGCTCACAGTGAATACCATCGCGGAACATTTGGACATGTTGATGGTCTGCCACCATCTGAACCCGCAGGTGCCGGAAGACGTTGCATTCGCCGAAAGCCGCATCCGCCAGGAGACGATCGCGGCGGAAGACATCCTCCACGATCTCGGTGCAATCAGCATGATGTCCAGCGACTCGCAGGCCATGGGCCGCATCGGTGAAGTGGTGCTGAGAACCTGGCAGACCGCGCACAAAATGAAGGTCCAGCGCGGCGCCCTGCCGGGCGATTCCGAGCGCAGCGACAACCAGCGCGTGAAACGGTATGTCGCCAAATACACAATCAATCCGGCCATCGCGCATGGCATCGCGCGTGAAACCGGCTCCATCGAGCCTGGGAAGCTCGCCGATCTGGTGCTGTGGAATCCGGCATTCTTCGGCGCGAAACCGGAAATGGTAATCAAGGGTGGTTTCATAGCATGGAGCATCATGGGGGACGCCAATGCGTCAATTCCGACGCCTCAGCCCGTTCTGTACCGCCCGATGTTCGGATCTTTCGGTGGTGCGGCGCAGGCCACGGCAACAACGTTCGTCTCGCGCGCCTCGATGCCGCATGTCCAAAGTCTCGGATTGGGAAAACGTCTGGCCCCGGTTGAAAACTGCCGGAAGATCGGCAAAAAGGACATGATTCACAATTCGGCGACACCGCGCATCGAGGTGGATCCTGAGACATATGAGGTCCGGGCGGATGGCGAGTTGCTGACCTCGGAACCGGCCCAGATATTGCCCCTGGCTCAGCGATATTTCCTGTTTTGAGGAATTAGAAATTGTCCGAAGAAAATTCAACACACGCGTTTCGCGTTGGCGTCGCCGGGCCGGTTGGAAGCGGGAAGACTGCGCTGGTTCACGTGCTGAGCCGGTCGCTTTGGCCCGCCTTCAATCTGGCTGTCATTACGAATGACATATATACGCGGGAGGACGCCGAGTTCCTTGTCCGTCAAGGCGTCTTGCCGGCCGATCGCGTTGTTGGAGTCGAAACCGGCGGCTGTCCCCACGCGGCTATCCGCGAGGATGCCTCTATGAATCTGGAAGCCATCGCGGATTTGGAGAGAAGGCATCCAGGAGTTCAGTTGATCTTCATCGAGAGCGGCGGCGACAATCTGGCAGCAGCGTTCAGCCCCGAGTTGGTGGACGTCTCTATTTACGTGATCGATGTCGCAGGCGGCGACAAAATTCCGCGCAAGGGCGGACCGGGGATCATCCGCTCGGATCTGCTGGTAATCAATAAGATCGATTTGGCACCGTATGTCGGTGCGTCACTAGAAGTAATGGATCGAGATGCTCGGAAGATGCGCGGCGACCGGCCCTTCCTATTTACAAATTTGCGTGCCGGTGTGGGTCTGGCGGAACTAAGTGACTGGGTTAAAGAGCAAATGGCGCAGCCAGCCGAATCGCGCAAAATCAGAACTCTTGAGGACCGCGTGCCAGAGTTGCATCGCCATCCGCATTCGCATTAACGCGGGCGCTGGAGACCGCTTCTGATCAGCTCTGCATCAGATTGGTCCAAGTCCAGTTGTCCATCCGTCAGCTCCCGTGTCGAGAACGCCTTCCGCGCCACGCCGTCACGCCCATGCCGGGGCGTTGCCGCCACGATGTGATAAAGCTCGTGAGCCAACACCCTGCCCATCGCGCGCCCGAGCGCCACATCGCCCGGCAGGTGATTCTCGAGGTACCGAGCTGATCGAAGTGAGCCCCAGATATCGCTACAAGCCACCTCTCCAAACGGCAGGATCTTGCCGTCCACTTCGTGCGACCACCCCAGTGGACCCTTTGATGCCGATGGGGTTCCGTCCATTTCGCAATCGCCCTTCAACATGATTACAACCAGCAGGCTGTCGGAAACCTGCCCCGGATCTCCCAATCGCAAACGCAGCTTGACGCCGGATTTCTTCAGAATGTTGGCCGCCTCGCGACCCATTTCACGAAGCGAAGACTCAGAATAGTGGCCTTCGGGCATGACTGCTACTGTCACGCTCGTGCTCGCGCCTTCCGCCGCAAAGGCAGGGAGGCTGAAGACAGTCAAGCTCAACATGGCTTGCCACAGTTTCACATAACACCTCGACAAGGAGGCTGGCGGTACGGGGCCGGCATCAATTATATCGTCCGGCGAGGCTCTAGGCAGGAGGCCGGTACCGTGCCGATAATCCGAAGCCTGTGGGGCTAAATGAAGGTTGGGAGTACTAGGTCACATCTACATCTTTTTTCGCTCGGAAGACGTCGTATTCCGCGAAACTCTGTACGCCACTCACAGACCTCGGTGATCTTTTGCGGCTTCTACGGGGGTCTCCGAACCACTGTCCAAATAGCAGGTGCGCTCTTCAATAACGTGATTAAGAAAGTCGTGTGTGCTCAATCCGAAACGCAAATGCAGTGGTTGCTCGCCGGGACGAATGTAGTCGAAATTGTAGCTAGAGCATCCACGAGGTTCAATAAGCCGGTCCCTGAGACGACGCGCATCAGCTTGATTCCTTTGGTCAGGGCGGGGCTATTTGAACGCCCGACCCCCTGCGCCCAAGGGACAGGAGTCTGTTCCAAAGGCTCCATAGGCTATCGCTGAATCCTCAGTCGTGCGTTTGCCGTTCGATACGCACCAGTTGAAGAACAAACTGCTTCCTCGCGAGTGAGGCTGGCATTGAGGATACTCGACCGCCCGAGACCTCTTTAGAAAAGACTTGGGCCGCCGCAACAACAGTGTGCCTAAGACCGCTGCCGTGAACGTAGCTATGGCAATGGTGGGGAGATTCGATATGACTTCCGCGCGTTCCGGAAGTGCCAGTGTCTTGGGAGGCCGCCTCCCTCGACTCAGATCGGGAGCATCCGGCAGGCGTCCCGGCGAGGCTTCTAAGTTTTGAGTCGCTGAAAGAAATTGGATGATTCGCTCATCCTCGCCCGGCTTGAAGAAGCCTTTTGTCCCGCGGGCGTAGCGCAGCATGCGGGTTACCGTCGCCCTCCACTCGGCCGGGCTTTTCTTGGATTGGTAGGCGCGGTCCAGCGTGTGACAGCGATTGCAATGAGAATCAACCAGCGCCCTACCGACGGCCAGCTCGCCCTCCGCGTTCGAACTATCAATTGAGGCTTCAGAAATCAGATAAGAGAGAATGATCTTCGCGTCGGGTTCCGATATACCGGAACCTGGCAAGGCGCGCATGCGATCAATGGTTCCCAGCCAACCGCGAGCGTCTTTACGCGCACCCAGTACGCGATCCAGGGCGTGGCAGCGCGAGCATCGCTTTTGGGTAAGTGCTTCGGCGCTCTCTAAGTCGATTCTGGCCGCTCCCATCTGAATGGTCTGTAACGATACGTCCTTTACGGCCGCGCGTCGAAGCAAGAAAGGTCCGGCGGTCAAGGCGATCAGCACAAATCCGAGAGTGAAGATTGTCACTCCCAACGGAACCAGGGCTGTGGTGAAGCTCTTGTAGTAGCGAGCAATAACAACCTTGACAAGCAACAGGGGCGCCAGCACCATGGCGATTAAGATGTGGAGCATCGGGCGAAGGGGCAGGTCGTCCGGCCCATTCTTGTTTCTCGCAATCATGAACCACGTCATTATGCAAAACAGAGCGATGAAGAGATAACCAGCCAGGCGGTGGGCTTGAATAATGCGGTCGCGCGCGGGCGGATTGTGGGTGCGCCTAGAAGCCTCGAAAATCAGCCAGACGGTGGCGGCGCCGAAGAGAATGAAGCAAAAGCCCAAAACTGCGCTGAGGGGGGTTGGTATCATGATCTCTCCGCAGCGTGAGCGCTCTTCAATCTTGAATCTTCGGCAGACCGTGGGCTATCGACTTTAAGCGCCGGCGTTCGCCCCGCGCCCATTGGTAAATCTGGTCGATTTCTGCGTCCGACAACTTGGCGCTGGGATGCAGTTGTAGGTATCGCGGAAGTGGCATTTGCCGGCTGCGAACCATGGCCGATAGTTCAGTCAAAATCTCCTGCTGCTTGTCAAGGGTGTAATCGTCCCAGTGGGACAGATTCATGTGGCTCCGGCCGTTGCGCACGTCATTCTCTATAAGCCAGGACATAGGCGCGACGTAGCTGTACCAGGGCCAGTCCGTTCGCTCCGAGTGGCAGCTCTGGCATGACCTCTCCACGATCCGTACTACTGAGGGATCTACGGCAGCGCCGGCGAGAAGAGGTGTATTTGAGGTACGCGCCTTAACCGCGCCGAGGGGATGGACGAACACCGAGGCGAGGCCGACCAGCCCCATGCCGCCAATCAGAACCACTTGAAACAACTTTTTCACACTCTTCTCCTTGGTGGGCAACACTACACCTGCACGACTCCATGGACCGCCTATTTATTCCAAACAGCCCAGGGAGACAAAAAACTTCCTCCACCGGGAATAATTGCCGAGGGTTCCCAGTACAAGGGGGTAGAAGCAGCACGAAGTAACCAGAAAGGCAGAAACCCTTGTCCAAATTGATCATTCATGACCACAACAACGACGGCGTAAACCGTCGCGGATTTCTCGAGTGCATGGCTTGGGCCGGCACTGGCGTCCTATGGAGCGTCAGCGGCGGCGTTCTAAGCTCACAGGCCTTTGGCCAGAAAATGGCGGGTGGTTCCAAGGGCGAACTGAACTTCGTCCAGATCAGCGACAGCCACATCGGTTTCAACAAGCCGGCTAATACCGATGTCGCCGGTACGCTGCAAGCTACGATCGATAAGATCAACGCTCTTCCGCAGTCGCCCGAGTTCATCATCCACACCGGTGACATCAGTCATACGGCCAAGGCAGCTGAGTTCGACAGCGCGGAAGGAATACTCACAGGTTCGAAGAAACAGATCTTCTATGTTCCCGGCGAGCACGATATTGCTGTCGACGATGGGAAACAATATCTGGAACGATACGGCAAGGGCAGCAAAGGGCGCGGCTGGTACAGCTTCGATCAGAATGGCGTCCACTTCGTAGGACTGGTGAATGTAGGAACCCTCGAAGGGTTGGGCAAGCTCGGTCCGGACCAACTGGAATGGCTGGAAGACGACCTGAGAGCCAAATCCGCCAGTACTCCAATTGTCCTGTTCGCGCATATTCCGCTGTGGGCCGTTTATCCCGAGTGGGGTTGGGGAACCCAGGACAGCGAGCAAGCTCTCAGTTACGCCAAACGGTTCGGTTCTGTAACAGTGCTCAACGGACACATACACCAGGTGATGCAGAAAGTGGAAGGAAAGGTCACATTTCACACCGCCATGTCTACTGCGTTTCCTCAGCCCGCTCCGGGCTCAGCGCCAGCCCCCGGTCCCATGAAAGTCCCGGCAGAGCGTTTACGGAGCACGCTGGGTATCACGAACGTCCAGTACGTGGTGAAGAAACACAGCTTGGCCGTGGTGGATTCACCTCTTGCAGCGGCCGAGACGACCACGAGCGGCCTTCTTAACGAATCGGCTGGCCGGCGCCAGGCGTGAAATCCCCAAAAAGGTGAACTCAGTGAATACCAATCGACCGTCAGAACGACCGAATAAGGAGCATGCTGGCTATCGCGTGCTTCTGGCAATGACAAGTTGCCTGGCCTTGTGGGTAGCGCTGTTCACTTTTGTGGCGCTGCCCAGGTTAGGTCAAGCCGAGATCGGCGATCGCGGAAAGGAGCTTTTCGAGAAACGTTGTTCCGGGTGCCACGCGCTTGATAAAGACAAGGAAGGCCCTCGCCTGCGAGGTGTCTTTGGCCGCACCTCGGGGACTGTTCCGTCCTTCAAGTATTCAGATGCGCTTAAAACGGCTCACATCACTTGGGATGCCACAACGCTCGACAAATGGCTGTCTGGTCCCGAACAATTCGTTCCTGACAGCGACATGGCTTTCCAACTTGTGAAGGCCGATGAGCGCGTCGAAGTCATTGCGTTCTTGAAACAAGTCTCCGGCAAGTAGCAATTCCATCCCTTCTACAGGCGTGCACGCATCCGGACAACCAGCGGACGAGTGGCGGCTCCGGCGCTGAAGCGGCCGACGACGCACGCGGGCAGTAGGATTTCTTGTTTAAAAAAAAGGTTTCGTGAACGTACGACTTAATAGTGTTTTATTTTTCTTGGCTCTATTGGTTGGATTGCGGGGGGCGCAGGGGCAGACTGCGAGCGGTAGCGGGTTGCCCAGTGGGACTTACGTGTTCCGCCAGTTTGATATGTCCATTTCTCAAGCGACGGCGTACCTTCCTACGTACGCGACCTCCGGGACGATTGTGTTCAATAGCGGATCTGGAACGTACACCATGAGGGGCACACAGACGATCAGCACGCTGACTACGATCCAGACCGTGCCGTTTAGCGCAGTTGGTACCTGGTCCTATGGGGATGGGATGATCTGTATTACTGATCAGGTGAGTGGCGCTCAGACGATCAAAGGCGCAGTCTCGCAGGGCGTGATTGTCGCCAGCTCCCCGGACCCGGTCGTCCGAGGTTCCGATCTCAACATTTTTATTGCTATTCCACTGGGGCCGCTTTCTAGTAACGCGAACTTCGGGGCGGTTTACCAGACGGCGGTACTGGATTTTCCAGGCGGCGAGGTCAAGAACGCATTTTTTAATTTAAATCCGGACGGGAAGGGCGGGTTGGGAACGATCACGCTGCATGGGCAGGAGACGAGATCACCCTTATATGCGTCGGATTCGACCAATGTGAATCAATCGGTGAGCGGTGCGAGTTACAGCTTCAATGGGGACGGGGGCGCGACGCTGACGGTGCCGGCGAATCCTTTATTCACGGGGACGAAGACGATGTTCGCGTCCCCGGATGGGAATTTTATTTTAGGATGGACGCCAGGTGCGTTGGACATTTTCTTCGGCGTGAAGGCGCTGGCCGCCGGGACGGGAACGAACAGCATCAGCCAAGGTATGTATCGTACGGCTGGATTCGATGTTGCTGGAATGCTTCAAAAGCGGCCGTTGGTCTCGCCGGATTTTTACTTCGGGACTTATCATATGACGGGCAACGCGAATGGGGACGCGCTGGTGCAACAGGTGACAAATCTGCCGCTCGGCGGAGTTACTGCGTTCACCTGGGACTTCGCTACTGACGACCAGATCGTTGTGAACCCCGATGGGACGGCTGGGCCAGACGCTTTGGGGTATCGTTACGCGTTCGGAGCGGGAGGGAATGGATTTGTGGCGATTGGGACGCAAGGGATTTTCGGGCTGGTGGTGGGGGTGCGGGCCGCGGCGCCAGCGGCAGCTTCGGGCGTTTATATCAATCCGGCAACGGTGGTTAATGCGGCGAGTTATCAACCGGTGATTGCGGGGGTCGCGCCAGGGGAGTTGATTACGTTATTCGGGAGCGGTCTGGCCTCGACGACGATAGCAGTGGCGGGGGGCGAGCCTGTGCCGCTGAGCTTGGGCGGTGTTTCGACGACGCTTAACGGGATTCCGTGCCCGGTTTTCGCGGTGAGTCCAAGCCAGATTTCGATTCTGGTGCCGTATGGCGTGGCGCCTTACGGTGCGGGCAATCTTCAGGTGACCAATAACGGGGTAGCATCGAATGTGGTTTCGGTTGGTTCTGGCGTAAATCTCTCGCAACCTGGCGTGTTCTCGCAGAGTCAGACCGGAATTGGATTTGCGGTGGCGCGGCATGCGGCGACGGGGGAGTTGGTTGACCAAGCGAATCCGGCGCAACCGGGCGAGTACATTTCGATTTACGTGACGGGGTTGGGCAAGGTCACACCTGCGATCGCAGACGGGGAGGTGGGGCCGGGCAATCCGCTGAGTACGGCGGATTGCTGGACGAGTGGCTCGATGTTGGTGCTCTTCAACGACTACGGTCCGGGTGCACCCTCAGAATCCGACGTCTTGGGCACGATTCAGTTTGCGGGGCTCGCGCCGGGGCTGGCGGGGCTGTACCAGGTGAATGTGCAGGTTCCGACAAAGGGGCTCACGCTGGGAGATTTGGTGGAGGTCGAACTCCAGATCAACCAGGAACGTGTTCAACCGGTGGACATTAGGCAGGTCTATATTCCGTATGGACCGGGCGCCGCAGTTCCGCGCTGATACACCTTGCTGATGTTTGGGCCACTCACATTTCCCGCAGAGCAAGACCTCCAAAGCCCTTGCAATAACTATGTCAAAAACCACGTCGGGTTGGGCGTTGGGATTTGCTATTTGAGCGAGAGACATAAGGTGCTTCTTGGCAGTACTTATAGGTGTGCTCCCGCGTATATTTGCTACTTGTGAGCACAGTCAGAAATGGATACCAAGGCAACGGGAAAGATTTTCCGAGAGGTTTGGCGCCGTCTCACGAGATGGCTCCCGCGCACTGAAAGAACTTGGATTACCAGGGGAGTTGCTACGGGCTCGATGCATCTGCGAACAGAGCCATATGATCCCACTGCCAATAGAGAAAATGCTTCCAGGTACCATCTTTACTGCGCTGCACCTTTGTCGTCCACGCTAGCTAGGAAGTCCACCATCAGCCGATTCATTTCAGTCGGCGCTTCCTGCTCGGTCCAGTGTCCGATGCCCGGGGCGAAGCCTCAAACCCGGGCAAACTGGTCGCCGCAGAGCAACTATCGACCGCGATCTGTTCAATTGGCATTAGCGGCCAAAGTCTCGACTCCTGCGTCGTTCGCGCTCTTTCGCCTGCTGCTGTTCTAACGCGAATGCGGCGTCAACCAGGGCTTTTTGATAGCGGCCGAGCCATCCATTCCAGCCGTCATCCTTAGGTAAGACCCCACGTCGAATCATTTGGCGTGCTGTCTCGCGAAAGTGTGCCTTATTGCACAAAACGGCTTCCGAATCGCCCATGTAAAACTGGATCTCTTCAATTCACACTGGAACGTTGTCCTGGCAATAGTGACGTAACGTGATGCTGCGAGCCCTCGATGGGTTCCGTTTCCCGTTGTTCTCAATTGCCGGGTGGATCGAATCAACGGCAATTGCAGATCATCGCTTGCAAGGCCGCCGCATTGAGCTAGCGCAGGAGGCAAAGCAACGAAATCCCTCAGGTTCTCCGACCCGACAATCATCTTCCGGCTAGGTTTGCGTTCAGATCAAGTTCTCGCCGCGTGTCTGCCGTAATAACAGTTTCGGGTCTCGCGCGAAAGTGCCCTATTTTCAGCGGCTTCTGTTTCAGTGAGATGCGGGCAGCTTGTTGAAAGCTGTTGAGGTTTGTTGAGCTCTGGGCTTTTCGCGTCCTCAATTTTATCGATAGCCCTCCGTTGGGTGGCTCAAGAATTTCCGCAAAGCCGACCTGAGCGACGAGTAGTCCCACGAACCTCCGACTCAGGTGCGACTACGAGGTCATATAATTCCGTCTGACCGACTAATCCGGCTTCCTGCTTGTAAGGCAGCGCCTCGACGTTTCCCATCCCGTACATGAAGGCTCGGGTTTTGCACGGCTCTATATCAATTCGGGTATCTGCTTTCGCTCAAAACACAGCCCGTCTTCGTGCTGAAAGTTCTATTGGTCCACAGTTTAGACACCACCGGTGAGGTGAACCCCTCCGCTGTGGATTAGCTCATTTCGCAATTGCCACGTTGTGATTTATCGAGGTCGTGACAGGTCAATCCAAATGCCAAATGGCTTACATCACTTTCACTCTGCGGACCGGCGGGCTGAAAAAAGGAAAGCCCTTACGGATTGGTGGGTATTCGTTTTAAACCTTACAGTCCCCACTGCCCAGATCTGGAATTTTTCCTGCGCTTCAGAGTCTCGGGATCGAAAAAGATTCAGAGAAGCGCGTACGATTCGGACGTGGTTGGCTGTATAATGACCAGGTACGTAAAACCGAAATTCGGGAATAGAGTTCATTTTTTAGGGGCTATGGGTTCCGCGTTATCGCTATGAACGTGCCGCAGATGACACGAATTTGCGCTTTGGCGTGGCTTACCGCACCGGCCGTCATGTTCGCGCAAGACGAGTATCTCAAAGAGGCAGGCCTTCCGCCAACGTTCCATTGCGGCGACCGTGAAGACCTGCAAATGACACACAAAGACCGGTTGTGTTACTGGTGGACTAACTCATTTAATGCTCAAATGATTTTCGGAGCGGCCTTCAACAGCGCCCTTGATCCCATATTCAACAACAGCACCAATAAGTACTGGGGCCAAGGCGCGGACGGATACTTCCGCCGCTTCGGAACTCGCGTCGCTCAAAGCTTCGTCAAGGGAAGCGGACAAGCGCTGGTCGGAGCGATCGCTCACGAGGACCCCCGATTCTATGAGTCGCGCAAGACCGGTTTCGGCCCGCGCTTCTGGTTCGCTCTTGAACACACGCTGGTGGTCAAGGTGGATTGCGGAGAGGGCATTGAAGATTGCAAGAAGGAGCGGTTCTCGGTGGGTCGTGTCGGGGGAGCCTTCTCTTCGGGCTTCGTGGGCATGCTGTGGACGCCTGATCCGATCAACAAGCCGGGGGACGCGCTGGTGCGCTCCGGAACCGCCATGAGCGGCTACCTCGCAAGTAGCCTGTGGAAGGAGTTCCAGCCGGATGTCATGAGGCTGGTCTCTAAGCTATTCAAGCGGGCCCCCCAACCGGCCCTCCCCAACAGAAACAAGAAATGAAACGCTTCGTCGTAATAGCGTCCTTCACAGTGCTGACCTCATGCGTGCCGCAAAAGCAGTGGCGGACTAAGTCCTACTATTCTGCGCCGCCCGCGCCCACGGCAACCACGCTTCCCACAACCTGTCCCGCCGAAAAGCCCGACAAAGACGTCGAATCGCGTTTCGTTATTCCGCCGGATTTGAGTAGATGCCGGATCTATTCTCTGGCCTTCGTGGAATTCAAGAATAGCGGCGAGATGGCGCAGCGGGACCAGCTAACCGAGGCACTACATGCCATCGATGATGCCGACCAGCGCTCCGGTCACCACGCCCTTGCGATCACCTTCATCCACGGATGGAAAAACAATGCTGGCCAGGAAAACAATAATGTCAACGATTTTCGCCGTGAGCTTAATGGAATCGCGCAAAGGGCGTGCAAGGGCGCTGAAAGCCAGTGCGGCGTGATCGGCATCTATCTTGCCTGGAACGGTGATTTGGTCAGCCGCTACGCCAATACGCTGCGTACGGTTAGCATTTTCAATCGCACTACGACTGCTCAGCAGGTTGCTCTCAAAGGACAACCGCCCCTAACAACGACGCTGGCGCCGATCGGGGATACGCTGTTCAAAATTATGAAGCGCGTAAAATCGGGTTCGGGAGATCTCAGTCAGTCCAACCACTCCATCGTGGTCGGCCACTCCCTGGGAGGATTGATTTTGGAGTACACAATCTACAGCCGACTCGAACAGATTGGCCGCGAGCTGGCGGCAAGCGCTTCCCCTGCCTCTTTGGCGGACTTCGCGGATCTCGTGGTTTTGATCAATCAAGCCACGCCGGCCGATCACGCGGTAAACTTGATGAGCCAGTACCTAAAAGAGGGCTTGAACAGGTCGACGTTCAGGCAGCCTTGTTGGGACAATTCCTCGATAATCTGCGCGCACCCTTTGGTCTTGTCGGTAGCCTCTACCACCGATTTGGCGACTAAAACCGTTCTGCCCGTTGCGGCAACCCTCGGGTTGATGCCGTCCAACGATCGGTTACCACTCCCAGCAGGCCTGCCTTCTAGCCTTGATCCAACAACCGTGTACCACACCGGCACCGCCCACGCCAATCAACTCCAGAGCCACGTCCTGAACCCAGGCGTCTGTGGTCCCGACCGCACCCTCGACAATATTCCGGTACATATCGTGTTGCCGGCTTACGCCCCGACGAACACCACCCCGAGCGGAGCTCTCGCGGCGGCTGAGCCGATCGACTACTGTGTGACTCCCGTTTCGACGGCCTGGGACAACACCCCTTATTGGGCCTTCGAGATCCCGACAGAAGTTGTGCCGGACCACGGCACCATCTTCACCGACCGGTTCGTCGACTTTCTTAAGGCTTTTCTACCCCCGCTCGGGTCATATAACCCGATGGCACCTCCTCCGCCGCCCAGAATGCTGGCCCAGCCACCGCGGCCGCAATAGAATCAATGAAGGCATTATCTTAGATAAAACTCTTTCACCCGTTCTTTTATCGTCCTAACAAACAAAACACACAGCCGCAAGCTCTGCTGCGGTTTTTTCGCCAATTTCGATCCAGGCGCCCTCGAAGCAGACCTTAATGAAATAGTGGCGGAACGGACAGCCGCTGCAGTGAGTTTTCGGGCGAGTCGGGACTCAAACAAGACGGCTGAATTGGAGTGGGCGCGCAATCGCGGCCAGATCTAACTCCCGAAGTTCACCTACACGGCGCTGGGGAGATAGTTGCGGAAACCTGGTGCACCCAGTTTTCGATAGCTATTCTGACCAGTCCCAAAGTACAGGCGCACCCCTGCCCTAATTGCAGTCGCGCACTTTGATAATTGTGATGGAGAAAATCATGTGGAATCAATCCAACGCTACGCGCACCGTTCGCTCACTGAGGCAGATGTAGTCGAAATTGTGGATGCAGTTTCCTCAAGGTTCCATAGGCTTCACACAACTTAATCTTTTCAAGTTATTGAATCTAAAGATGCGCTTACGGGTAGCGCACCAGCGCCCAAGGCGGATTCCGGCCTGCTGCGGAAGTGCCCGATTTTCAGCTCCTTATAATTCAGCGAGATGCGCGTAAGCATGGGAAGTTGAGTTATGTTGTGCACGGGCATCCTGCAGAGTGCAACTGATACCGCCTGAAGTCAGCAGGGAAAGGCAAGTCTCTCTGCTGCTGGGTTTCTCCTGGACCGGGTTGCGTTCGTCACATCGATCACTCTTGCTGCGAAGAGTTGCAGTGGAATGTTTACGGATTCGGCGGCCTTAGCTGAGACAGAAGGATTTGCCGCGCGCCGTTCCTTTCCCATGTGGGTGACAAAACTGATTTTCTTAAGAAACCACTGGCGTTTCTTTTTCGCGCTTCTTTCTTCGACCTACGTATTTAGAAACTGGGAGGGGTCAAGGTAATCAGGAGCCATCTATGCAGAGAAGCCGTCGGTCAGTTTTCATGATCGCCGCCCTCATGGCGATCGCGGGCGCCCGCGTGGCGCCGGCCCAGGAATACAAGCTCATCTATAGCTGGGTGGGCAAGACGGGGATATACGAGCCCGGCAGTCCAATGGTCTTCGACAGCCAGGGAAACCTCTATGGAACGTTGGCAGGCGGAGTCTTCAAGCTTTCGCCTCCATCCGAAGCGGGAGGCCAATGGACCGAGGAGGTGCTGATCGACTCGACCGGACCGAGCGTACGCCTTCCCTCACATGGGCTTCTCTTCGACGCCAAAGGCAACCTCTACGGTCTATCGACGGTCGAAGGGCAGGTGGAAGGGCAATACGTGTCGGGCTATATTGCCGAGGTGTCGCCACCCTCGACGTCCGGAGGGGCGTGGACTTCGCAGATCCTCTATCTGTTCCCCGATGATCCGACTCAAACTACCATTTGCGAGTTTCCACAGTCGTATCTGACCATGGACAGCCAAGGTAACCTGTACGGGACGTGCACCAACGTCGGCGCCACCAACCTGGGTGGAGTTTACAAGCTATCGCCCCCTAGTCAGGCGGGTGGACAATGGACCCAGCAACTGCTCCACGCCTTCGCGAATGACGGCGTGGACGGCAACGGGCCCGGGCCCGAAGCGGGCCTCATTTTCGACGCCCAGGGTAATCTCTACGGCACCACCGAAAACGGCGGCAGCGATAATGCCGGTGTAGTTTTCGAGTTGAGCCCGAGCACGGGGGGTGAATGGACGGAAGCGATTCTCTACACCTTCAAGTTCGGCGGCCCCGCTACTCCTATGGGGGCGCTCGTCTTCGACCACCAAGGCAGCCTATACACCACCACATCCGCCGGCGGCGTAACTGCTACGGGAGGGGGGGCGAGCGGTGGAGTGATCGAGCTCTCACCGCCTGCGAACCAAGGTTCGGAGTGGACGCTGACCCAGGTCTACGGCTTTATGGGTAGAGCTACTGATGGATCTGGCCCCGCCGCCGGCGTCCTGTTTGATCCTGCGGGTAATATCTGGGGCACCACATTCCACGGCGGCCCCTACTATTCGAGTGGCCCAGCCAACACCGACGGAGTCCTCTTCGAGCTGATGCCACAGGGGGGCGGGGGCTGGAAGGAAGTGGTCCGTCACTTTTTCGGCGCACCGGGCGACGTTTTCGCAGTCAATTATCCCTTGGTCATCGATAGCAAAGGCAATATATACGGCGGTGGATCTGGCTGCAGCCCCACCGGCTGCACCGGTATCTTCGAGTACATGAATTCAGCGTCGACGCTCGCGCCCAGTATCGCCGCGTCGGGACTCGTAAATGGCGCGAGCTTTGCTCAAGGCGGAATCGTCCCGGGCGAAATCGCGACGGTGTTCGGCATGGATCTCACCTCCAGCTCCGGCATCAACCTGACTTCGGGGTTGCCGCTGGTAACCACGTTTTTGGACGCATCGGTGATCGTCGACGGTAAAGCGGCGCCGCTGTTTGCCATAGATAATGTCAACGGCCAGCAGCAGATCAATTTTCAAGTTCCCTGGGAAGTGGGCGCGGAATCGACGGCGAGCATCTCGGTGACCTCCGGCGGCGCTTCCAGTTCCACCGTCGAGGTGCCCGTGTTGGCGGCACAGCCAGGAATTATCAACTATTCCGCGGCAGGCGGAAATTTCGGAGTAATTCTGCATTCCGATTATCAATTGGCCGATAGCGCTCATCCGGTGATGGCGGGAGAGACCGTGCTCATATATTGCACGGGCTTGGGAGCTGTTTCGTCCCCGCCCGCTGACGGTGCTGCCGCTACGGGGCAGTCGACATTGGTGATGCCCAAGGTGACCATTGGCGGGGCAGATGCACCGGTCAGCTTCAGCGGACTGGCGCCCGACTTCGTTGGTCTCAACCAGGTTAACGTTCAGGTTCCCTCTGGCCTCAAAGCGGGCAATAAGGCCGTAGTGATAACCAGCGGTGGTGTATCCAGCAACGCAGTGCTGGTGCCGGTTGGATAGAACGTCGCGTCGGGGAGAGAACCGCCCTTTTCTCTTCCGGTTCGAAACCATCTTTAAGCAGTCAAATACGAATCTACCGGCATGAACGGGTCAAGATTTCTGGATCGCATCGCGCTTCCACGAACGGTCGATGGCGAGTTATATGATACTCGTGCCAGAGTAATCACCCCATTATTTCTATGGCGTTCTGCCGGTATGCCCCCCCTGCCCTAATGGCAGGTGCGCTTCTCGACAATGTAATTGAGAAAATCGCGTGGAATCAATGCGAACGCGACTGCGTGGTTGGCCTGGGGAAGCGAGATGTAGTGGAAATTGTAGCTAGAGCATCCACGAGGTTCAATAAACTGGTCCCTGAGACGACGAGCATCAGCCTGATTCAGTTGGTCGGGGCGGGGCGATTTGAACGCCCGACCCCCTGCGCCCAAGGGACAGGAGTCTGTTCCAAAAGCTCCATCGGTTATCGCTGAATCCTAACAATTACAACAATCTGGGGAATCTGCTTTCGCTCAAAAAGCAACCCCTTCGGTTGGAACAGATGCGATTCGGACACAGTTTTGGCACAGCAGAAAAGCAGGAGCGCTAGCTTGGCCTGGATGGTCAGACGTTTTGAGACATGGCGCTGTTTGTTGGCAAACGCCCGCTGGGTGGGCGCCTAAATGTTCAACCGCCGTTGCGCGGTCGCCAACACTTTATAACCCATGTCGCCGTAGCCCTTCAGTCGCCGGTCGTACATCCGCGCAAGCATTCGGACGTTGGTATCGACGTAATCATAGACTTCGACGACACGCTTGTTATCGTGAAGCCTATGGAGTCGTCCCACGTATTGTTGAAGCGTGCCCTTCCACGAAATCGGCATCGCCAGGAACAACGTGTCGAGACGAGCATCGTCAAACCCCTCACCTATGTAGCTGCCAGTTGCCAGGATCAAGCGTTGCTCGCCATCCCCGACGTTGGCGAGAGCCTCGCTAATAGACCGGCGTTGTCTCCGGCCCATTCCTCCCTTGAGCACGATGACATTTCGAACCTTGCCCGTAAGTGCAGCCTCCAGTCGGCTGAGATGATCAGTTCTGCCTGTCAAAACGAGCGGTGACCGCCCACATTCGACGGCGTGTATTACATCCCGGACGATGGACTGGTTGCGCGCCTCATCGGTGACAAAGAGCGGAGTAGATATCCTGGATGGTCGCGTCTGCCTCATCGCCGGTCATTCGAAAATCTGTAAGCTGCGGAACGACGACGTGGTCGAAGGGACTTGAGTCGTTCATAGCGCGTACTCCGAAACTAAAGCGCGTAGGCCCACATTGCATGTAGATGATCGGATGATGCCCGTCTTTCCTCGTCGGCGTTGCCGTCAATCCAACCACG
>DASYNU010000155.1:0-36812 GCA_036008345.1 Bryobacteraceae bacterium | reverse complement strand
GGCCGCGCAACTGATCTTTGTCGCTCATGTTGTAATCGAGCGCAACAACCGCGTTGTAACTATTCGTGAAGGTGGGGGAAACGAACGAAAGGGAGCCGATCGGAATCTGCTGCCCGAGCACGGTGATGGTGCCCTGATCGTTGGCGGGAGCCGCGGGAACGTACTTCTGGAAAACGGACAGATTGGTCGCGTTGACTCCCGGAAGGCTGGCAAGTGTTGAGTATCCCGCCGCAGTGGGGGCAGTGAGCGGAGATCCAGGAACCGCCGTCTGCCCGACCGGATTGTACTCGAAATCCCCAAAATAGAATAACTTGTTCTTGATGATTGGCCCGCCGATGGTGGCGCCCAAGCGGTTATTGTCGTAGCGGGGATTCGAAGTTATCCCCTGCACCCAATCGAGCGAGTTTACTGCGTTCAAGTGCCGATTCTGGAGGTATTCGTAGATGGAACCATGAATCGAATTAGTCCCGCTCTTCACTACCGTGTTAAAAATGCCGCCTGATCCGCCGCCAAACTCGGGCGCGAATTGGTTCTGCAACAACGTAAACTCGCCGACGGCGTCGTTAGCGACGTAGACCAGCGGCGCCGGGTTGTAGTAGTTGTTGTTGCTGATACCGTCCAGGTTGAACGAATTGTTGTCAGGTCGTTGACCAGAGATCGCGGGGCCAAACCCTTGGCCGACGCCGCCCGATGTGGAGACGCCTGCGCCCAGCAGCGCCAGGTTGTAAACACCCGAACCAGATGCAGTCTGCGGCAGTTCGAGTACTTGCCGGGTGTCGAACGTGGTCTGCAATTGGGCCGTGGTGGTATCGATGGAAACTGCGCTCGCACTAACCTCAACCGTCGTACCCACCGCTCCAACGGCCAGCGTCAAATTGGCTGTTATGACGTTGTTGAGGGTCAATTCGACGTTTTTGAGCGTGCTGGTTGTGAAACCGCCCGCCGATCCAGTCAGTGTATAGTGGCCGATTGGTAGATTCGTGAACCGGTACACACCACTCGCGTTGGTCTGCGCGCTGGTCCTAACGCCGGTCTCATCATTCAATGCTACGATCGTCGCATTCGGAATTGCCGCGCCGCTCGAGTCAAGAACCGTGCCCGTCAGGTCGCCGCTAATCGCTTGCGCGCGCGCATCGCCTGAATAAAAAAAGAGGCAAAGGCTGAAAACGCACAGTGCCCACGACGTAAATCTGTTCATGAAATTGTTCCCCTTCCCCCACTACAAAAATCACAAATTAGCAAACTAACAGGATTTGCGCTATTGTACGCTGATCCGTGCGCGGATGTCAATGATCCTGATGAAGATATTCTTCGCGCTTTCCGGATACGCTCGGCCACGCCGCTGCATGTCCTTTCAGTGGATCTTGTTACAATTTTCAGGATGAAGAAAATACAAATTTCGGTAGCGGCAGCCTGGCATTTTCGAAAGCCGTGGTGATAATAACTCACAAAAATTGTTACAAAATGCATGAGCCGATCTCCGTAGCGAAATGGTACTAGCCAGGTTGTAGGGTCAAGAGAGCGGCGGCTTCTAAATCACCGAATCCTATCGAATCAGACAGCCGCAAGAGCACCGCGTGCACGACAAGTTCGGCAACACCGCATGCAACACTACCTGACAACGCATACTGATGGACGTGCAGGTCCAGATCTGGAACAAAATCGGTGTCGGAGAAACGCCACGCCATTCCGAACGCGTGCAACAACTGCCATCATTACCGCGATCCGCATTGGGCACTTCAAGACATGCGCTTATTCCGCGCATTCAGGACAGAGAAGTGCAATATGGCTCATCAGTTGTCCTTCTCGCCCGCTGTCCAGTTTCCCCACAAAGACGGATTGAACAACGCCATTGCGGTCAACAACCAGGACGGTCGGAGTGCCGCGAACGCCCAGTTTCGATAGTGACGAAGTGAAAACCCCTTGAAGATTCACGCCGTGTTGCTCCAGGTAGTTGGCCAAAGTCTCACCTGGCTCCTTGGAAACCGCGATCACTCGGAAAGATCCTTTCGCTCGGCGGGCGACCCTGCCAAGAGTGCGGTAAAGCGGCAAGCTCTCCTCGCAAAAGTGGCACCGGGGGCTAATTGCGAGTAACGCGGTCGCGTTGGTTTGGGACCAATCGTAGCCGGCGACCGCCACCCGTTCGCCTTCGTGTACCGATGGAACGGTCGGGTTTCGCGCGATATGTTGACGGATAAGTGTGTAGCCAGCGATGCAACACACCGCGATTAACAAGACGTGAGTAGCTTGTTCAAGGCGCGACATCAGGCGCGCCGCTTTCCTTGGCCCGCCCTACTGGCAGTCCAACCCGTAGCACGCATCCTGACAACAGGCCTCGGCTTTCTGAGCCTGCTCCGCACAGGCAGTGTCTTGGGTCAAGCAGGCGGCTTTGCAGGTGCTGTTACCATTGCATGTGGCGACGCAAGCGTTGTAAGTGTTGGTACAGGCTACGTTTGCGCTATGCCAAGTTTGGAGGCATTGAGTAACGCAACTTCCGAGCGAACCCTCGAGCGAAAAAGCGGTGAGCGCGACTGCGACAATCGTAAGCAGGATTAAATTCAATCGTGGTTTCAGTTTTCTAAACATAATTTCTCTCTAGCTGGCGCCAGTATAAGCGCGATTCGAAACATGTCAAGTGATTTATTCCCCTCGGGGCGTTGTTCTGACCGTGCTGTTTTTCGTTTGGAGCGCCGCGTTGAGTCGGCGGTTGACAATCGGGATGGTGCCCTGATTGTTGACGGGTGCCTCCGCAGCGATAAGGGTTCGCAAGAATTGTTATAGAATTAGTGAACCCTATGGATCGGCGAACGGCCCTGGTCATCCTGGCTGCCGGAATAATGGTTCCCGCAGCCGCCGCTCCCACCTACACGGGCGCAGTGTCCTGCGCGAAATGCCACGCCGAGGCTTTTCGCAAATGGTCCGAGTCGCGTCACAGCAAAATGGTGCAACCGGCCACTCCCCAGGGTATGAAGGGAGACTTTAGCCGCGCGCAAGTCGAGTTGCGGGGATCCCCCTACGGACTGCGGGAACGAAGCGGCGCTTACTACATCACAGAGTCCTACCTGACCGGCCAGCCGCAGGAGCACCGCGTGGATTATACCCTGGGTAACCGACGCATCCAGCATTACCTGACCACGCTTCCCGATGGACGCATCGTAGTGTTACCGCCCACCTGGGACGTTCAACGGAAGCAATGGTTCCACAACATGGATATTGCAGATCCGGATGAGACCGACGACGTCCAGGTGCAGATCTGGAACAAAGGTTGTTATTCGTGCCACGTCAGCCAGGAGCAGAAGAACTACAACAATGAGCAGGACAGCTACAAAACTGTTTGGCTGAATTCAGGCACCAACTGCGAGCGCTGCCATGGGCCGGGAAGCGAGCATGTTGCCAGCTATTCAGCGCGCCAGCGGCCACCGGCGCCCGCGCGCAACATCGTCCTCCAGACCCGTCTTGATCCGTTACGCAACACCATGATCTGCGCGCAGTGCCACTCTTTTCGCGACATCTACGTCAACGGCTTCGCGGCTGGCTCCAACTACTACGATTTCTTCCTGCCCATCCTGGAATTCAATCAGCCGGTGAACCGCGATCCGGCTTACTGGCCGGACGGACGCACGCGCCGCTTCTCCAACGATGCGTTCGGTTTGTGGCAAAGCGAATGCTTTCTGAAAGGCGGCGTCACCTGCATTGGCTGTCACACCTCGCCGCACGAAGTGGATATCGAGAAAAACCCACAGCTCCGTCCGGATGCCAATTCGCTCTGCACGCGCTGCCACACTGGCATCGGCAATGCCTTGACCGCACACACGCATCACACCGCCTCCAGCGCCGGCAGTTCGTGCGTGGAGTGTCACATGCCGAGGACAGTCCTGAGCATCAAGGCCCAGATCCGGGATCATTCCATGAGCATTCCGGTGCCGGAGAATACCGTTCGCCACGGCATTCCGAACGCGTGCAATAACTGCCACCAGGACCGCAATCCGGATTGGGCGCTCGAAAAGATGAATCAATGGTACAGCGCGCGCTCGCGTCAGAAGCTGATGCATCGGGCGGACGCATTCGCGGCAGCTCGCGCCGGCCATGCGGAGGCCGTTCCGGAGCTGCTGGATATTCTCGGGAAGGCGTCGGAACCGCCCCTCGTTCGGGCCAATGCCCTGGGCTATTTGAGCAATTTCCAAGACGATCCAAGAGTGCTTCCGGCTCTGCTCGACGCTCTCAAAGATCCGGAACCCGTGGTCCGCGTCTACGCGGCGCTGCGGATGAGCCCACGGCCAGCCAACCAGGAAGTTGCCGTCGCCGCGCTCACGCGGGCGCTAGGTGATTCCGCCACCACTGTCCGCGTGGGCGCCACGGTTGCGCTGGTCAGTTTAGGAATCCGTCAGCTTTCGGGCGAGGATGCAGAACGGTTCGAGCAGGCCAAGCAGGTTTTTCGCGCGCGCGCCGAGCTCAACTCCGACGACGCTGCACAACTTCTGGGCGCCGGAAAATTCTACTTACTCACAGGCGACCCCGTCACCGCCATTGGCGCACTTCAGAATAGCCTAAAGCTCGATCCCGAAATTCCCGCCCGCTACTACCTCGCCTACGCGAAAGCCCAGCAAGGCCATCTGGACGAAGCCCGCCAAATATTGGCCGCCATCCCGCCCACCGATTCCCAATACGCGAAAGCCCAAAATCTCTTGAAAGCCCTACAAGCCCGTTGAACCGAAGAACCGAATAACTGAACAACCGAATAACCGGTCTTAAGTTCCCGGACACGGCGACGGCGCGGTTAGCATAGTGGTGTCCGGATAACTATAGGCACCCTGAAACGCCGTGGACGGAACCTGTCTCTCAAACCAGGGCAGTAACGCCTCCACCTGCGGATGATAGGTGAACCCATCCACCGTCACCGGAAAAGCGTTGGTGGCAAGAAACTCCAGCGGATCTCCCGTCTCGAGGATGGATTGGCAGGCCGGCGGGCTGCTCCCCGGCGCCTGCCAGGACGGAACTACATTATTCACAAACGGATCGTTGATCCACTCCGTAATTTCGTGACTGATAAAATTGATATCCGCGCGCCCTGGATCCGCGAAAATTCCCGCATCCACCCAGGAGGCCGTGGCGAACGTCTGCACATCGTGCCGGTTCCCGTGCACCGCCTTGTCGATGGCCGTGTGGAATCCAAGCACGCAACAGTTATTCGGATTGCCGCCCTGATAGAACAGCGCATTCCGCGTGAGGACAATGGCCAGCTCATCCACCTGGAACGGCTCAAATTGCAGGATGGTGTTCAACTGCGAGATGAAAAACCCATCGTCGATCAGCGCGAAAAACGGGCCGCCTGCCCCCGCCTGAAATACCAGAGAAAGACCAACCGGCACCTCGATCTGTACGGACTGCAGCATCCGCGGCCGGCTGAGCAGCGTGTGCCAATCCGGCTTCATTACGCTGAAGAACTCCGCCCGCTGCACGGCGTCCGAGAACTGCGTGTTGCCCGTGCCATACGCCGCCGTTTCAACGTTGGGGCCATTCAGAAACTGCGGAGCCACCGTGGCCGCGTCGATTACGATGTTGTTGCCGTTCTGATCCGCAAATTCATCGAAAAAGAACTGGACAGTTACTAACGACGCGTCTACGCGCGTCGCGCCACCCTTTTTCGGATCGGTCCCCACCATCGTGTAAGGATAGTTAGTACCGCCGAACGTGAACGAACTCGAAAAGTTCGGCACCGAATTCACCCTTTGCTGTTTTGTGGCAGCGTTTCCGTCCGGTGTCAGCTTGTTCGCGCTGGTGAACGTAGCTACCGCCCCAGTTTGGCTCATATAGCCGGGATTCACGATCTGCGGATGTTTTAGCGGGTTTGGATTCTGTCCCCAGGCAAAGCTTGAGACCAACAGTGTTGACAACGCGATTATTCGCACTTGCACCCCGTTTCTGGAAACGACTTTACAGAGCTTAACATTAGAGGCGCGTACTGGCAATACTACACCGCCGTTACAAACAGTGAGGCAACATCCGGCTTAGTTGTACGGTATCCTGGACAGTCTTACATGCCGAGATGTAACGTATGATGCCGAGTGGCGGAGCAGCCATTTTCGCCATGATTTTCATGGCCGGAGGAGTGCTGCTCACAGTGGTCTTCTTCGCCGCCGGCGCGTTGGTGGTGGTGGGCCATTTCAAGCCCAGCAAGAAATTGCAGCGAGCCGGCTTCATTGTGCTGGCCGTTTGGTTCCTGCCGGCGGTCTGCTGGACTTATTATCTTCAGACCCTAACCGAGCACGACCAATACCGCGTCCTCTCAAAGCCAGAAGTGGTGTATGGCGTACCGCTGCCTGCCGGCGCGCAAGTAAACTACCGTTGGTGGGCGCGCCGCGTGCAATGGGTTACCTTCCGGACGCCACAAATCATACAAGGCGTGGACTATGTTGAGCAAGTCAACTTCTGCGGCCGGCGCGTATGCAGCGGAACGCTAGCTCGCGACCAGGAGATCCAAGGCCTGCCCTGCCGCGCCCAAACCGTGATCTACTTTTCGGAACCAACAGGCTTCCTCACCGAATGCACTTTGGCCCGAGCCTTCGTCCGTCAAGGAGTGACCTGGCCAACCGGGACAGCTGTCCGCGTGGCATCTGACAGCTATCTGCCGCCAGCGGACGCGGCACCCATCCGCATGCATGGGCTTTTGGTCCACTGGGGTTTGATCGTTTGGCTGACACCCGCGGGACGCATCCGGGAACTGGATCGCAACCAGTCGCTACCAGGCGCGGACACGCGCCTTGAGGTGGGCGGCATCCAATTAAAGAGCGACCAGTACCGGTTCTTGCAGGACGGCAGCATCCATGGCGGCATCCTGGCCCAGGACGCGATCATCAATGGAATGCCGATGAAAGCCGGCGAGCCCGTGACAATTACGACACCAGCCCCCAGCCCCTAGTCCCCAGCCCCAAAAAAACGTCGCATCCCCCGCAGCGCCGCCGCGCGATGGCTAACTCCCATCTTCCGCTCCACAGGCACTTCGCCAAACGTGGCGCCGAACGGCGGGTAAAAGAACAGTGGGTCATAGCCAAACCCGTTCGTACCGCGCGGCTCTTCCGTCAACTGACCTTCCACTTCTCCCCGAAAAGTACGGATGAGTTGGCCCTGGCGCCCCAGCGCCACTACACAAACAAACCGCGCCGTCCTGTCGCGCGCGCCGCGCATCCGGTCCAGCACCAGGCGATTGTTGGCCTCATCGGTAGCATGCGGGTCCGCAAATCGAGCTGAGTAAACGCCGGGAGCGCCGCACAAAGCATCCACTTCCAGCCCCGAATCATCCACGAATAAATATTCGTCGCAATATTTCGAATAATAAAGGGCCTTTTGTACCGCATTCTCTTCGAATGTCGCACCCGTTTCTTCGCACGCGGGGATCGCTGCCAGTCCGGGCAAGGCGTCCAGTTCGAATCCGGATGCCAAAGCTATCCGGAATTCGCGCAGTTTGCCGGCATTGGTGGTGGCGCAATACAACCGCAAAGCTACGACTCCAACGCCTGCTTTTGCATAGCCACCAACTCCCGAATCCCGGCCCGTCCGATCGCGATTAGTTCCGCCAACTGCGCATCGTCGAAGGCCGTTTTTTCCGCCGTCGCCTGCAGTTCCACAAAGCGGCCGGACCCGGTCATCACAACGTTCATGTCCACTTCGGCCTTCGAATCTTCTTCGTAACAAAGATCCAGTACCGGCACTCCCGCTACGATACCCACGCTGGTAGCGGCCACGTGATCCAGCACTGGCAGCGATTTCAAAACTCCATATTTCACCAGTTGCTTGAGCGCCAGCACCAATGCCACATAGGCGCCCGTAATGGAAGCGGTGCGTGTACCGCCATCGGCTTGCAGCACATCGCAATCCACAATCACGCTGCGATCTCCCAAAGCCGCCATATTCACCACCGAGCGCAATGACCGGCCAATCAACCGCTGGATCTCCTGCGTTCGTCCGGATGGATGGCCCTTGGTAACTTCGCGCGGGGTCCTGGTTCCGGTGGCGCGAGGCAGCATGGAGTACTCGGCGGTCACCCACCCCCGCCCGCTTCCCCTCAAAAATTGCGGCACGCTTTCTTCCACCGAGGCCGCGCACAGCACCCGCGTGTTGCCCACCTCGATCAGCGCGGAACCCTCCGCGGTCATCAAATAGTTGTTGGTGATCCGTATCGGACGCATCTGGTCCGGACGGCGATTGTCGATTCTCATGAAGTTCCGGATTGCAAGGAAAGGTAGAACAGCAGGCACATCGCCGCAATCCCGAGCAACACCAGAATCAGGCAGGGGATGGCTGCGCGTGCGGATTTCGCCGGCGTTTTCTTGGTGCTGCCGGCCGGCTTGAGCTTGGCCATGAACTTGTATTGTACGGTACGTGGAGTGCGCAACCGAACCGCGACCGTGAGGGAGACGGTGCCTTCGCCGATCATTTCACGGTTTCCGAAGGAGTTCTCCTGAGCCTGCTGGATCGCTAAAGGTCCTGCAGACGCCTGTGGCGCACGCACTCTTGCGTGCTGCGCCGAGACTCGTCTCGGCGTCGGGCGGACATCGACATGAGTGCCTAACGGCGCTGCGCGCCGTCGTAAGAGCCAGAAAGTCGCAAATACACTCCCGAACGGAATCAACAGCTTGCAGGCGACTTTCTGGAGAGTGTCGATGCAGCACCGAAGAGTGCGTGCGCCACAAGCGGTCTTCAATGGAGCCGGCGCCAACGAATTCGTTCACCCTACAAATGCCTGGCCGCCTGCCGGAAAAACTCATCCAGCGCGTCGAAGGTAGGCTCTTCCATATCGCGCAGCGCCAGCGCCACCACCGGCCTGTGTCGTTCCGCCAGTGCATGGATGGTTGCCAGGAATTGAGCGCGATGATAATCGGCCGTATAGCCGATGGATGGAATCTCTTCTGACGCATCCGAGATCAGCACGGTGGAGAAACATTTTCCGTGGCCGATAATCATCTCGTGATACGAGTGATTCATAGCCGGACCCTCATAAACATCCACGGGCATCTTCAGCCGCGAGCGAAATAGCGCCTCAGCAGCGCGGTTCAAACGCGTCCGCAATGCGCGGCCTCGCGCGGAATAACGTGTGTCGCCGAAAAAGGTCAACTCCGCATATTCGATTTCGCGATCCGCCGTCAGGCCGCGCAGTATCGCCGCATAAATTTCAGGACCGTTGGCCGCTGTGGCCCCGGGCACAGCCACGCCATCGTAGAACAACGTCACCCGTCCCCGCCAGCGCGCCTGCGAGGGAGAATCTCGCATCTTCTCCCACGCTTTGGTTTTCTCGATGCCCCCCAATTTTTCCGCCGAGGCGTGCACCTGATTCGTGATCGATTTATACAATTCCACGCTCGGTTGGGTAACGAAGTTCATGTCACGCAAACTTGCCAGTCCAAAGACGGCGTAATGCACGAACTGCATGTAGCGTGAAAGCTCGCACCGCGCGGGAGTTGTTAGCGTCGCCACCGGATATCCGGCATGCCGCAGCATCGCGATCTTCCGCGCATCGCCGGCGGGCGAGCCTCTTCGTTGCACCGCCAGAAAAAGACGATCCTGCAAAGAATCCTTGGGCGGACGGTAATTCTGCAACCGGATCTTCTCATCGATAATGATCTTTATGCCCTGGCACTCGGATTTCCCGAGGCTCTCTTCGAAATCCTGCTTGGTCCATAACGCCACTCCGGCCCATTCGCGTGGCAGTATCAGCGTCACCTTGTCGCGCCCCGCGTGCCCTTGCGCGTCCAGAAAAGCAGCCAGCCGCCAGGCTGAATCGATCTCATCTTCTTCCAGAATGGCCGCCTGGATCCACGCTTCCAGGTCCACTCCGCTCAACCCCAGCGGATACAGGCTGCCGCGCGTGAGCGGCGCGCTGTGCCGGCCGGCGGTGCTGTTACGGTGGTCCGGTTGCAATTCCACGCGCCGGTATCCCTGGCTGGAAGCGAATTGATCCAGCAGCGAGCCGGGCAGCGTCATATATATGAAGTTGGGACGCGCATCCACTTTGTTGTTCTGGTAAAGCAAAGCCAGCTTCTGGAGATTCACTACTGGCTCATAGGAGGTCATCCCCATCGCCATCCCCACTACCAAAGTGCTTTTAAGAATCTTGGCAAGTGGCAGCTTGGAGCGCCGCGACATATCGGCGAGAATGTTTTTGAGCTTCGCCGGATCGGTGGAATCCAACACGTAGCAGCGCGGCCCGCGCTTCAATAGGCCGATGGCGTTGTACATGTTCTTGTCCTCCGCCGATCCGCCCATGCCGGCCCAAATCAAGGATCGAAGCGGGGTCCCATGAACTTCTTTGATGCGTTCGCGGATCTGGTCCAGTTCCTGCGTGAGCTGGCCAGGCCATTCCCGGTGATGGGCAGCCTGCCAGGCCAGATCGAACACGCCGTACCCGCTCTTGGTAACGCGTCCCCGCGCGTTGATTTCCATTCCGATGCGGATCAGCCGGTTGCGATTAGGATCCAGGCCATTCAGTCCCTTGCGATTCGCGCGCGAGTCCAGCGCTTTGAGCCTATCCAGCAAATGGTCCTTGCGGATGGCCGCGAAATGCGTTTCCGATGACGGACGGTCATTGTAGAGCGAAAGCAGCACCCCACAGTTTTAGCACAGCCCGATATATCCGATTCTGACGTTCAACTCCGCGGCGTAATCGACCAGCGGCGCGCCTTGTGGAGTGGGAAGTCCGGCAGCTTCGATGAGATTTTGGTCTAGCTTAATTACCGTCGCGCGGGTGAGCGGCCAGGGATCATGCTCGATTTGCGCATAGGCCAAGCGCCTACCGTTCAGAGCGTAGAGCCGGTAGCGAGCCGTCAGGAAATCCACGTGGGGCAGGGCCGTGCCCTGCCAAGACCTTGGCCTCCGATCTTCAGGCTTTATCACGATGTCTGCGAAATGCCGCACCGAGTGCGGCCATTTGCGTCGGCTGGTATAGCAAACCTTACCGTCCTCGGCTCTCACGTGCATCTTCGCCCAAAAGTACGGCAGATGATATGCCACGCGCGCACCGATGACGGCCAGCAGCCGCGCGGCATCGAGTGAGAAGAACCACACCGCGCGGCTACCATCCGGCCCAATAACATAAGTGCGCACATTTGTCTCGGGAAAATGCGGGATTCCGCGCAGATTATGAATCTCGAACGGAATCAAGCCGACGTAAGCCGCGCCATCAAAAGTATCCAATTGGAGCCCAGGCGGAAGCAAACGCGCGACCACCCCCGGTTCATAGCGCCAATGCAGAAAAGTGAGGTTCCTCCAGGTTTGCCGCATCGCCACGCGCTCCACCGGCTGGGGCGCCCAAGGCGTGATGGGCTGTGCTTCAATCCGGCTTTCCGTAACCGCCTCCGCCAGGCGATTCAATTCGCAGCACATCTCCGGCTTCCACTTCGAAGCGAGCCTTGCCGGGGATCAGGATCGCACGCTTTCCTTTCAGCAAAGTGTTCTTTCCAGGCGCGCCCGCTGCGCCACCTGCCAGCCCGTACGGTCCGCGCGATCTTCGATCCGCAAGTATGGTGACATCCGCGGGCGTGAGAAATTCGAATTCGCGGATGATCCCATCGCCGCCGCGATGGCGCCCCGCCCCACCCGAGCCGGACCGAATACGATAGCCGCGGATGCGTAGCGGATACTGATGCTCGAACGCCTCCACCGGCGTGTTCCAGCTGTTGGTCATGTGGGTGTGAGTGGCGCTTGATCCATCGGATATGGCGGAAGCGCCCATGCCTCCGGCGATGGTTTCGTAATAAGCGAAGGCGCGTTTGCGAAGACGGTCCATGCCGCCGAACGTGATGTTATTCATGGTTCCGGAACTCGCCGCCGGAATAAGTTCGGGAGCGGCCTGCGCCAGCGCGCCTAACACTACATCAGTGATCCTCTGCGACGTTTCCACATTTCCGGCAGCCATGGCAGCGGGAGGCTGCGCGTTTACCACTGAGCCTACCGGAGCGTTTACTTCCAGCGGCCGCATGACGCCCGCAGTGTAAGGAATATCTTCGCGCACCAGGCATCGAAACACATAAGTTGTGGCCGAAACCGCGACCGCATAATTCGCATTCACGGAACCTTCCACCTGCTCACTCGATCCTGTGAAATCGATCGTCGCGCGATTTCCATGAATCGTTACAGTAACGGCTATTTTCACAGGACGGTCTACGATGCCGTCATTATCCAGATAATCCTCGAAGCGATACTCGCCGCGCGGCAAGCGGCTGATGGCCGCACGAATCATACGTTCGCTATAATCCTTCAGCGCGGTCATGTTGCGGCGAACTTTCGCCATCCCATATTTGGCCACCAGTTCCAGCAGGCGCTGTTCGCCGCGCCGGATGGCCATGCACTGCGCCAACAAATCGCCTTCGCGCTCTTCGGGTGTGCGCACGTTGGCCAGGATCAGTGCCAGCAATTCGCGATCGAATTTTCCACGGCGCGCCAGCAGAATCGGTGGAATCCGGATGCCTTCCTGATAAATCTCGCGGGCCAGCGGCATGGAACCAGGGCTCATCCCTCCCACATCGGCATGATGCGCGCGATTAGCTACATAGAAGGCCGGCTTCCGCGATCCCTTCACAAAGACTCCGGACACCGCCGTGATATCCGGCAAATGGGTTCCGCCGCGGAAGGGATCATTCAGGATGGCAACATCGCCCTGCGCGAAATCGAAAGCCTGCATGGCGTGGCGGACCGACAGTGGCATGGCGCCAAGATGAACGGGCATGTGATCGCCCATCGCGACAGTTTCGCCGGCGGCATCATAAACCGCGCAGGAATAATCGCGGCGCTCTTTGATGTTGGCCGAATACGAAGTCTTGCGCAGTACCGCCCCCATTTCTTCGGCGATAGAAACCAGAAGGTGGCGGAACAACTCAAGCTCGATAGGATCTGGTTTCATTGTTTGCAGGCTCCCACATGCACCAGGAAACTGGCGACTCTTTGCCAATGCGCGCCGTCCGATTTTTCAAGGTCGAAGCTATGCGTGCCGGCATCGGCGCGCAATCGCCATCCGGATGTCTTAGTAACTGCCGGAAATGCAATGGCGCCCGCGCCGGCTTGTTTCATGGACCAACTTTCGCCGCCGGTCCTGGTCTCATAGAGCTCATGCAAATTGTTGTCCAGCCGCGCATCCATCAGTAGCGAACCGTTCTCGCGCGAATCAAACCAGAATTTCTCAATGACAGCCACACGGGTTTCATCAAAGATACTCCGCTGACGCCAGGTTTTGCCTCCGTCCGTTGTGAGCAACAGAAACGGATCGCGTGGAGTGCTTTGCAAGTTCGCGCCGGAAATCCAACCGTTCTGGAAGTCGATGAACTGGATTTGATCCAGGCCGGCGAACCGCACTCTGGGATGCGGTTCCATCCAGCTTTTACCGGCATCCTCGCTGGCCAGCAAAATCGAATAGAGCGTGGTGGTGCTAGTGTGCAGGTTCCCGGCCAGAAAGATCTTGTTTCCCGCGGATTCTACATTACCCAGCTCGAGAAACACGGCGCACGGCTCTTCCTCCGAGCAGCTCAATCCGGCGGCCTGCGTATCGGCTTCCGTGCATTCAAAAGGCACGCGTATGGGTTTTCCCGCGTTCTCGAGCGGGGTCTGGGCGCTCAAAAATGCCACCGACACAAGCAGCGCGGCCGAACGAAGCACAAATTCATGTTACCGGATCGGCCCTCCGAGCATCACATGAAACATGCTTCAAATCAGTAACCAGTTGGAAACACTCGTATTGAAAACCAAGCAGGATTTTGACAACTTGAGCGATGCCGAAGCGTCCAAGCGACCGGCCGCCGGTGGCTGGTCGCGCAAACAGATTCTGGGCCACCTGGTCGATTCAGCTTCCAACAATCATCAGCGATTTGTTCGCGCGCTGCTTCAGGATGAGATGCGCTTACCCGGCTACGATCAGGCAGGCTGCGTCCGCGTGGAGCGCTATCAGGAATTGCAGTGGGGCCAGTTGGTCGCTCTTTGGGCCAGCTACAATCAGTTCCTGGCGCACATCCTGGCAGGCGTGCCGGAGGCTAAACAGAACACGCCATGTTTCGTCGGCGAACATCCCGTGATGACGCTGCAGGAACTAGCGGTGGACTATGTGCGGCATATGCAGCATCACTTGGATCAGATCAAATCTCGAACTTGATACCTTGAGCCAGAGGCAGTTCGTTCGACCAATTAATAGTGACGGTCTGGCGGCGCATGTAAGCCTTCCAGGAATCGCTGCCCGATTCCCGCCCTCCGCCGGTCTCTTTTTCGCCGCCGAATGCTCCGCCGATTTCCGCGCCGCTGGTACCGATGTTGATGTTGGCGATTCCACAATCGCTGCCGCGCGCGCTCAGAAACGTTTCCGCGGAGAGCATATTGGTCGTGAACATGGCAGAGGAGAGCCCCTGCGGGACGTCATTATGCCATTGGATCACCTGGTCAAGCAAATCGAACTCCACCAAATAAAGGATCGGCGCGAACACTTCTTCTTTCAAAATGGGCATTTGAGGATGCGCCTTCACCAGCGCCGGCTGCACATAGCAACCGCCCAGCTCCTGGCCGCCGAAAAGAATCTCGCCACCCTCGGCCCGGATTCTCTGGAGCGCGTTCCGCATCCCTTCGACCGACCCGAGGTCGATGAGCGGTCCCATCAGTGTGGCTTCATCCAGTGGATTGCCAACCCGAATCTGCGCGTAGGCAGCCTTCAGTTTTTGGGTCATGTCCGCAGCGATGCCGCGCTGTAAAAAGAGTCGCCGGACGCTGGTACATCGCTGGCCGGCTGTCCCAACCGCGCCGAACAGCGCCCCGCGCAGCGCGAGATCGAGATTCGCATCATTCATCACGATGAGACCGTTGTTGCCGCCCAGCTCTAGCAATGTCCGGCCCAGCCGTCGTCCCACGGTTTCAGCCACGATGTGTCCCATGCGGCAGGAACCGGTCGCGCTGATCAGCGGCACACGCCGATCCTCAAGCAGCCGCGTTCCCACCGTGGCGTCCTCGCCGATCACCAAATTGAACACGCCGCGCCATCCATGCCGATCCAGCACGCGATCGCAGATTTTCTGCACCGCGATAGCCGTAAGCGGAGTCTTCAGTGACGGCTTCCACACCACCGCATCCCCGCAAACAGCCGCGATGAGCGCGTTCCAGGACCATACCGCGACCGGAAAATTGAAAGCGGAAATCACGCCCACGATTCCCAGCGGATGCCACTGCTCATACATTCGATGCTCAGGCCGCTCGCTCGGCATGGTGAGCCCGTAAAGCTGGCGCGAGAGCCCGACGGCGAAATCCGCGATGTCAATCATCTCCTGCACTTCGCCTTTGCCTTCGGCCAGGATCTTGCCCATCTCGAGCGTCACCAGCATGCCCAGGTCGTCTTTGAAAGAGCGCAATTCGTCGCCCACTTCACGTACGATCTGTCCGCGTTTGGGCGCAGGAAGCATCCGCCAACGCCCAAACGCCTCCTCGGCCTCGACTAGGACGCGCTCGTAATCCTCGACGGAGGCCATTCGGACTCGCGCAATCTCCTGGCCGTCGGCCGGATTGACGGAGACGAGGATTGATCCGCCGGGTGTAATCCATTCGCGCCCGCAAGCGCCCGAATTCATCGGCTCGATACCGAGCCGCTCCAAAACAGGATTTGCCACTATTGTGTCAGCCATCGAAAACTTTCCGGGCCGGTTCCGAACCGGCGCCCAGCCTGATTCACCGCTCGTCCTATGCGCGCGGTGATTTCGGCCTGAAAATCCGCATCCAGCCAAGCCGAAAATTCATGCTGTTCACTGATGGCGAACGCTGCCGCGCGTGTGGTTGCGCCGTTCGGCTTCACGGAGCGGACATGCAGCGCATCGCCCACAATATCCCGCTCGGTAGCTTCCAGCGCCAGCCCCGCCAACTCTTCAGGATCGCACGGCAGCAGCGGCGCTAGCGTTGCGAATGTGTCAATCCCGGCGCCTCGCAAGCAGCGAATGGTCTCAATGCGCTGATGAATGGAAGCGCAATGCGGTTCATAGAGTCTCCGAACGTCTTCGCGATTCGTGGTAACCGAAAAACTCACACGCAGAGCGGTGCGCAGAGCCAGCGCCACAAGCTTGTCGAGATCCCGCAGGATAAGAGGGCCGCGCGTTTGGATCACAAAAACTCTCGGTGGATGCGCCAGCAATTCATCCAGGATGCGCGGCATCAATTCTACGGACGCTTCCGCCGGCTGGTAGGGATCCACCAGCGGCGAGCAATAAATCACTTGCCCTGCGCGCAACTGGCGCCGCAGCAATTCCGGCGCATTCGATTTGAATGTCGTAAATTGACCCCAGTGCTTCCAATCGTCAGGTTTCAGCCCGCCGAAAATTCCCATGGTCGGCACGTAGCAATACGAGCAGCCAAAAGTGCAATTGCGCGCCGGAGTAAGTGAATGCGTGAATCCAGCCTGCGCGATAAAGCCGGTGGTGGTGCTGAGGACGCTCTTCGACTCAGCCTGGAACACCTCGAAAGGCATGGATACTAACTATTCTCTCATCTCCATCCGTCCCGTCTTGGGACCATGCGCGAAAACCGAACCGCGACCGGCAGGAAGCGCAAAGGGTGCGGCGCGCACCGCCACTCGGACCAGGAACCGGCCCGCGAGGCACTCCGTTTTGCGCGAGTTCCTTAGAAGCGCCACCACGAACGGAGAGTAGTCTATTCTTCCCGCAGCGCCGTCATCGGATCCATCTTCGCGGCCCGGCGCGCAGGAAGATACGCGGCAAAAATGGCGGATGCACACAAAACCACCGCAGCCAACGTCAAGGTCGCTGGATTTGTGGCTTCCAAACCGAAGAGCAAGCTTTTTATGAACCGCCCGGCAGCCAGCGAAACTCCGACGCCCAGCGCCGTCCCGATAGTCAGGATCAACGCAACGTCGCGCAGGATCAACCACGTCACGGCGCCCTCTGCAGCACCCAGCGCCATGCGAATGCCAATCTCTCCGCGGCGGCGCGCGGCAGCGTAGGAGATCACGCCATAGAGTCCGATGGTGGCAAGCAGCAGCGCCAGAAATCCGAAGAAGGAGGAAAGTAGCGCGACCAACCGCGGCTGCACCAGCGAGTCGCTGATCCGTTCGTCCAGCGTGCGGATTTCGAGTGCTGCGTCCCTGTTAATCGCACCAATCACCGGGCGAACCGCGGCAATGACCGCTTCCGCCGGGCCGTCAAACCGGATTTCGAAGTATTTTTCGGGACTAGGATTTGGGTCCTGCATGGAGGCTACAAAACCGGTTTTGATAAGTGGCTCGTCAAGATCTGAGTACTTGGCGTTTCTTACGACGCCGACCACCTGATATGTAACGTCGCTGCCGGGCGCTTCCAGAGCGATGGTTTTCCCGATTGGATTCTGGTTTGCCCAAAAATGACGAGCCGTTTCTTCACCGACGATCATTGCCTTGGGCGAAGCGAGAGTATCCCGATCCGAGAAATCGCGCCCCATCAGCATAGAAGTCTCCATGGTCCGAAAATAGCCCGGTGAGACCCGATTGAGATTCACCAGAACATCGTCTTGGTCCGGCTGCCGCTGGTAGCCCTCCGGCCGCGCATCCTGGTTCCAAAAACCGTGCGCGACGGGCGCCATCATGGAGCTGGCCGCCGACCGAACGTTCGGAAGCGCGCGCAGATCGGAAAGAATCTTGCTAAAGAAAGGAGTCCGGAGCTGCTGTTGAATCCGGTCCGCGGGCACCACCGTCTTAACCAGCAGCACGTTGTGAGGATTGAAACCAGGATCCAGTCTCAGAAAATTTCGCATGGTTCCCAGGAAGAGTCCAGCTGCGGTAAGGAGCATCAATGACAGCGCCACTTGCCCTGTGACCAGCGCTTTTCCGAGCGTGAATCGCGCTCCGCCCTGCACGGTTCCGCGGGCATTCTCCTTCAATGCATGATTGGGACCGATGCCCGTAGCGCGCAGTGCCGGCGCCAGTCCGAAAAGCAAGCCCGTGAACACAGCGATGGCGGCGGTGAAAGCCAGCACCTGCAGATCGGGCGAAACACTAACATCAATTTGTTTGGCTCTTGTGGAAAGCAAGTGCACCAGCAGCCGCGCGCCCCAAACGGAAAACAGCAAACCACAAACTGCGCCCGCAAAGGCCAGCAGAAGGCTCTCAGTAAGCAACTGGCGGATCACGCGCGACCGCGATGCGCCAATCGCAAGACGAATGGAAATCTCGCGCTGGCGGGACGTGGCGCGCGCCAGAAGCAGGTTGGCGATATTGACGCAGGCAATCAACAGTACGAGACCCACCACCGACATCAGCGTAAACAGCGCGGTCTTGTATGTTGACCCCGTAATGGAGGTGCCCGCCGCGCCGGACTGCAGCCAGAAGCTGCGCTTGAGGTAGCGCGCGCGAAGCTGGCTAGGCCAATCGGTTGGCAGAGTCGCGTGGTTTATCTCCGGCGCAATCGAATCCATCTGCGCCTGCGCTTGTTCCGGCGTTTCCCCTGGCTTGAGGCGCCCAATCATGCGCAGCCACCACCAGGACCGGTGACCCAACGCGCTCATATCGGTATGCAGAAGAGGTTCACAGCCAATGGGGATGGCGACATCGAACGGTTGATCCACAATCAGACCGCGAAACCACGAAGGTGTGACTCCGACGATCTCAAAGTTGTGCCGGTTGAGGCTGATGGTCCTGCCGAGAACGTTCGGATCGCCAGCGAAATTGGCCTGCCAGAAAGCGTAGCTGACGACGGCCACGGGGCCGGAGCGGCCGCCACCGTGACGGTCGTCATCGGTTGTGAATACGCGCCCGCGCAAAGCAGGAACACCGAGGACGCGGAAGAAATCGCCACTGACCCAGAGACCGTTCGAGAAATGGCTCTCGCCGCCGTTGGCGAGATCGAAGTGGTCATCCGAGTAGGCGAGCACCCCGGAGAAAGCCTGTTGAGAATCCCGCACGGCTTCCCAAATCGGGTTGGTTACAACAGCCCCACGGCGGCGATCGTCAGAAGCGATTCCGACATGCAGCGCTACCAGTCGATGCGGATCCTCCACTGGAAGAGCCCGCAACATAACCGCATTGACGATGCTGAAAATGGCCGTGTTCGCGCCAATGCCGAGCGTGAGCGAAAGAACGGCGGCAGCAGCAAATCCCTTGTTGGCCGCGAAAGTACGCAGCGCGTAGCGCACATCCTGCGCGAGGTTATCCCAAAAAGCCCAGCCCCAAACACTGCGGCTCTCCTCGCGCAACAGCGCGGCGTTGCCGAACTTGCGTTTTGCGAGAGCTTCCGACCCTTTATCGGCGGCCCTTAGATCCAGGTGCAGGCGCATCTCCTCCGCCAGATCGTCCTCCCATTGTTTACGGCGAAAAAGCTGCCGCAACCGCCGCCCGAGTTCATTGAGCCATTCCATTTCTTTACCCCTTGTTCAACCAATCACGTGGTCCGCAAAATTCTCTGGATCGCCCCGTTCACTCGCTGGAACTGTGCCAGCTCCGCCTGCAGCTGCTTGCGTCCCAGAGGGGTCGGGCGATAATAGCGCGCACGCCGGTTGCCGGCCGTGACGCCCCACTCGGCCGTCACCCAGCCCTTCAGCAGCATTCGCTGCAAGGCCGGATAGAGCGAGCCTTCTTCCACTTGTAGAATGTCTTCGGAAATCTGCTGGATAGAGTTGGCGATCTCATAACCATGCATTTCCCCGCCCCGCATCAGCGTCTTCAGGATCAGCATGTAAAGCGTGCCGGGAGGAATTTCATCGCGCATCTTGGTCTCTGACATAGTTAGACTATGCCAAGTGTAATCGGTTACGAGTAAAGATGCAAATAGCCACTTACCGAACCGCGACCGTGAGGGAGACGGTGCCTTTGCCGATTTCTTCACAGCTTCTGACTCTGAGGGAGACGGTGCTCTTCTCGCCTACCGGCCTGCTTCGGCTCAGGTATTTTCCACCGAGGATCACCCCAGAGATTTTACGAGTATTGCGAATGTCAGGCAGCGGATCGGCATCCAGAATAACCAGGTCGGCCGCTTTTCCTTCCTCAACCGTCCCGAGCGCAGCGGCGTTCAGATATCTAGCCGGCTCCAGCGTAGCACTGCGCAGCGCCTGTGCTGGCGTGAAGCCACGGGCCACCAGCAACTCCAGTTCGTCGTGCAAAGATTCGCCCGGCTTTCCGCCATCCGTTCCGGCCAGGATGATCACTCCGGCCCGCAGCATATCCAGCAGCTTCTCATGCGGCTCCGCTAGTGTCGGGACCGAGCGCGTTTCGAACAGCGCCATACGCCCGAACAACGTAGCTGCCTTCTGTTGGTCGTAGGTCTCGAGCGCCGCGGTTTGCACGTCATCGAGTGCTTTCCGGCCTCCGCTTTCGAGCGCCTGAACGTACGCTTGCCGCAGCCGCTTCTCTTCGCTGGAACAAGCCAGCAGAATACCGGACATGTGATCGATGCTCTTCTGGCGTGCTTCCACGGCTTCGAGCGCGCTCACCGACGCAGGAACGTCGCCGGCCACCGCGGAATAATATTTGCGCGCACGTTCGATGAGAGCGAAGTAGGCATCACGCGGGAGTTGTGGAAGTATGCCGATGAAATCCACGCTCTCGTCATCCAGCTGATTGAAGACCGTGCGGGCTTCTCCGGGAGTACGCACTATGCGCACCCGCAGCTTGGGATCGCTGGATGCAACGCCATCGAGCGCAGGTCCACAGGTTTCGATATGCGGTCCAATGAGGCTGCCCTTCTGGATTTCGCCTCGCCAGACGTTGACGCGGTCGTAGTCGCTACCCATATCGCGGACACCGGTGACACCGTAACGTACGTAGGCGGGCAACTGATCGCGTGCCGCAAGATGGACATGCATGTCCCACAAACCCGGGATTACGAATTTGCCAGTGCCATCGATAATTCTGGTTGACTGCGGAACGTGGATCGCGGCACCGATAGACGCGATTTGCGCGTTGTGGATCAGGATGGATCGCGAAGGCGTGGCCGTGCCGGTAACGACGTCGATGATTGTGGCGTTGCGGATCAGGAAATCTTGATTGGCCGCGAATGAACGCGAATAAACGCAAATAAGCAAGCAGGCTTGAACTGCCCGCTTCATCCCAAGAGATTTCGTCGCAGCAGATCCAGAGCTATGTTGGTTGAAAATGCTCGGACGCGCTCGCGGTCGCCGGGGAACTGCACGCGGCGCGCTTCGCTTCCAATCGGTGTCGCGAGTCCTATGAAAACCAGGCCCACTTTTTCGCCGTCCGGCCCCGCGTAGCCCGTGATCGACAAAGCATAGTCGGAACCGGTCCGCTCTCTTGCGCCTTCAGCCATTGCTTTCGCGACTGGTTCGCTCACCGCGGTGTGCTCAGCCAGCATCTCGGGCGGGACGCCCAGTAGTTTGGTTTTCATTTGATCTGAATACGCCAGGTACCCGCCCAGGAAATAATCAGAGCTATTCGGCACAGCCGTAATACGTCCACCCAACAGGCCAGCAGTCGCGCTTTCCGCCACACTCAATTGCGCGTGGCGCGCGCGAAGCAAATCGCCGATCACCTTCTCCAACGAATCGCCATTGCGGGAATAGATTCGATCGCCGATCAGCGGCTCAATCTGCGCGGCCACTTCCCCGATCAGCGCTTCGGCCTGGCTGGCATTGGATGACCGCGCGCGCAAGTGGATGTGGATTTCCCCCGACACCGCCAGAATGGTGGTGGCCAGATTCGGGTATCGCAAGTAAACCGGCGCGATCAATTGATCCAGATCCGATTCGGGCATCCCAACCACGCGCAGCATCAAGGTCTGAATCACCTGCGGTGGAAGAAGTTTCTGGAGCCGCGGCAGGCAGTGCTTTTCAAACATCCACTTCAGCTCATTCGGTGGACCCGGCAGCAACATCAACACCGTGCTGTTCTGTTCGATCCACTGCCCGGGCGCGGTGCCGCGGTCGTTCGCCAACACTTCAGCGCCTTCCACGATGTAAGCTTGACGGCGATTGATCTCCACCATCTTTCGCTGAAAGCGGCGGAAGCGCTCTTCAATCAGATCGCAGATGTCCTGGCGAAAGACCATCGTTCGGCCGAGCGCGGAGGCAACGGCGTCGCGCGTGAGATCGTCTTCAGTCGGACCCAGGCCGCCGGTCAGAACGATGATCTGAGAACGGGCCACGGCGCCGAGAATAGTGTCCATCAATCGCTCGCGTTCATCCCCGACCACTGTTTTGCGAACCACTTCCACGCCCAGCGCGTTCAGTTGGTCGGTGAGGTAGAGAGAATTTGTATCGACCTTTTGAGGAGTGAGCAGCTCGGAACCGATCGCGATGATTTCGGCATCCGCCATTACGGAAGAGGCCTGCCGCTGATGCCGACGTCGGCGCGGAAGAGCGAGCTATTGGTGGTGACTAGCAGAGCGCGCGAGGGCGTAAAGGCCAGGCCGACGATGCCGGGCCCGGAGAGGAACAATTCGGGATTCCGCTTTTGATCGAAGCGCACCACCCCGCGCCGTCCACCGAGCGACCCGGCGACATATAGGCGGCCCTCAGCGTCAAACGCAATTCCTTGGGGGCGGCCGAGGCCGCGATAAAAGGTTTCCACTTCGCCTGCGGGCGAAATTCGATAGACAGAATCGAAGCTAGATGTGGTGGGCCCGGTGACGTAAAGATGATTGTCAGTTCCAAAGGTAAGATGATAAGCAGCGATGGATGCTTCGAGCGTCGCGAACACATAAATCTGGCGCGTGCGGCTGATCTTGAAAATGGTACCGCCGCGATCGCCCACGTAGAGATTCTCATCTTGATCGAATGCGATCCCCGTCGCCACGCCCATGCCCTCCACGTAAACCGAGAGGCTGCCGGTGGAAGTGACCTGATAGACGATGCCATCGTAGCGGCTGGATACGTAGAGGATTCCGTCTCTGTCGAACGCCAGGCCCGTGGCGTTCATCAGATCGCTCACAAACGGTTTGGGAGTGTAGTTGAGATCGATTTTGTAAACGGATACCGGAGTTTTTTGACCGCGGGATCCGCTGAAGGTCACAAAAATATTACCGTACGCGTCCACTGCGGGATTTCCCACCGGATACAAGTTGTCGGCAATCTGGATGCCGATATCGCAAGTCCAGGCCCGGCTGCTTTGATTGCCGGCTTCCACCACGAGTTCGCCCGCGGAAGCCCCTTCGGGCACGCGCACGATAACGTAGGAATCGGATCCGATCACAATCGGGGCATCCACGTCTCCGATGGTTACGCGGGGGCGGTTCGACCGGGCCAGGCCCGCGCCGCGGATCTGAAACTCGCCGCCCGGGATAGCCGCCTCTGGAGTGACGTTCGAAATCTCGGGACGGCCGTTGGAGTCCTTCTTAGATGCCATGTTTTAGAAAATTCGGAAACGATCTAATACGAATATAGCAAGCGCGGCATAGATGCCAGCCATCACATCGTCGGCGACGATGCCGATACCGCCGGGAAGCGCTTCGAGTTGGCGCACCGGAGACGGCTTCCAGATATCGAAAAGGCGAAACAAGAGCAAAGCTGCGAGGAAACTTTTCCAGTTGAGCGTACTCGCGCCGGCCAGCGTGATCCATTGGCCCAGCACTTCATCGACGACGACAATTTGCGGATCTTTGCGGAACTCATATTCAGCAACTTTTCCGGCCGACCATATGGCAGGCGCAAGCAGAAGAACCGAGAGAATTACCAATGTCGCGCGATCGTGGACCACAATCGCGATGAGCATGGCGGCGATGGAACCCACGGTGCCGGGCCCGACAGGCGAATAACCGCACCCAAAGAAAGTGGCCAGCGCATATGCGAAAATGCGCATCAGCCGTGGCGCACGCACTCCTGCGTGCCGCGTCCACACTCATGTGGACGCCGTGTTTGCGCTCTACGCCTCACCATCTCTCGGCTCCGGCTCCTCCTCGTCCGCCTGGACGGGAGTGGAAATCACATACTTTTCGCTGGCCCAGTTTCCCAGATCGATTATCTTGCAGCGTTCGCCGCAGAATGGATAGAACTCACCGCCAGAGTCGGCTTCTTTCTTGCAGATCGGGCATTTCATACCGCTGTCAGTATGGGGAACATCTCGGGCTCGAGCGCGCCCACCAAATCGTAATCGTGCGCCTCAGTAATCCGCAGGCGCCGGATTTCGCCGGTCCGCGGCGGCGCATTGCCGAAATCGTTAATGTAGCAAACACCGTCGATCTCAGGCGCTTGCGTCGACATGCGTGCCTGCCACAAAAGATCGGTTTCCTCCGAAGGCCCTTCCACCAGCACATCCACATCCTGGCCGATCATTTTTCGATTCCGGGATTGGGACACGCGGCGCTGCAGGGCCATCAACTTACGTTTGCGGTTGTTTATAGTGCGCGCATCCACTTTGGCATCCAGGTGGAAGCTGGCGCTGGTCTCTTCATCCGAATAAGCGAAGACGCCCAGGCGATCGAACTGCGCGGCCTTCACGAAAGCGCACAATGTCTCGAAATCAGCTTCGGTCTCGCCGGGAAATCCTACGATCATGCTGGTGCGGATGGCAACACCGGGAATGGTGGCACGGATACGATCGAGCAGTTTCAGAAAGAAATCGCCATGCGAGCCGCGCTTCATGCGTTTCAGAACAGCGGCGCTCGCATGCTGCAGCGGCATGTCGATGTATTTTACTAGCGCAGAATGCTCCGCAATGGTATCCAGCAGTCTTTGCGTAATGCGGTTGGGATAGCAATACAGGAAGCGAATCCACTTTTCATGCGGTGTCGGGATTTGGGCCAGGCGCGCCATGAGCTGGGAGAGGCCGTCCTTGATTCCCAGATCCTCGCCGTAGGAAGTGGTGTCCTGGCCGATCAAGTTGATCTCGCGGACCCCCTGCGCGAACAAGCGAGTGGCTTCCGCGACCACGGATTCAAAACGGCGGCTTCGAAACTGGCCGCGAAACTGCGGGATAACGCAGAACGAGCAAGGATGGTCGCAGCCTTCGGCGATTTTTATATAAGCGTAGTGCCGCGCGGTTGAGAGCACGCGCGGCGTGAGGTCGTGATAGAGATATGGTTCAAAGGGATTCGCTGCCGGCTGCTGGCCCTCACAGAGAGCAACAATATTCTGCAGCTCGTTGGTGCCGATCACTGCATCCACTTCCGGGATATTCTTTTGGATCTCGTTGCGATAGCGCTCCACTAAGCAGCCCGCCACAATCAGCTTGCGCGCCTGGCCGGATTTCTTGAATTCCGCCATTTCAAGAATCGTATCGACCGATTCTTGCTTAGCGGGATCGATAAAGCTGCAGGTGTTGATGACCAGCACTTCGGCCTCTTGCGGGTTGTGCGTGAGCTGGTGGCCGCGTTCCACCAATTGGCCCATCATCACCTCGGTATCGACGAGATTTTTGGGACAACCGAGACTTACAAAGCCAATTTTCAAGGTGATTGGTCCGGAGGACTACGAACTCCTAGGATAGCAGGAATGCCGCCAATGTCCCCTGGCTCACGCGCGGGGTTACATTCCTGGAACATTGTCCCGAAGCGTTGGCCCGACGCCGTCGACGCCGCATTGTAGCCCCGCGCGTAAGCGAGGGGACCGCTAAGGAAGCCTATATAACTTTCGGGCATTATCCCGCAGCACCATGTTGGCGATTTCCACAGCCCGCTCCCGCGTGACCTCGCCATCATGCATCATTTCCGTCAGCGCCAGTCCCAACGCTTGCCGGCCCGTCGCAGCGGCCACCCAGCCGGCTTCCTCCCACCCCATCTCTTCCGAAAACGGGTATGCGTCCGTAGCGAACAGCACCTTGTCCGGCGCACGCTCCAACCATTCGCGAATCGCGCCGGCCACTGAGCGCGGATAGTTCATGAAAGTCTGTTCGGAGAAGTCCGCATAGGCGTTGGGCTTCGAGAGCAGCGCGGCCACTTCACGCGTAAAAGGCCAGCCGCCGTGCAGCATCACGAAATTGGTCTTGCGTAGCTTCGGATCGTTGAGGACGGATTCCAGAAGCATCGGATTCGCTCCGCCGATGTGGAAATAGCCGCCTGCGCCGTAAGCGGCATGAATATGGACCGCGAGACCCAACCTTCCGCACTCGGCTGCGATATATCGAAAGATGTAGTCCTGCAATTTCTTATAAAGGGCATCTGGGAGCGCCACATTGCGTGAGCCGAAATAAATACTTCGGGCATCGCTCTTGCTGACGTCTTCGAAATCGAGTGAACGCAGGTAAGCCGCTTCGTATTTCACCGCGACGGCGCCACCGTGCTTCTGCCGCTCCAGTGTTGGTGTTACCACTTTAGCCAGGTAGTCATCCAGCGTGTTGGGCGGTTGCGAAAGTCCGCAATCCTTCAGGTAGCGTTTGAGCAAGTGCTCTTCGTCAGCGAAAAACGTCTTGCGATCGGAATTCCTGTCTGCGAGGCTGCTGTTCGCGAGCGGAAACAGCAGAGCATCTTCAAACGGTACCCATAGAAATCGCGGCGCGGCCAAGCCACGGCCCATTGCGACACGATTAGCGAGCATGGTTTCGATGCCGAGCTGATCCAGCACCCAATTGGCGTAGCCGTCACCCTTCTTTCGAAGCAGTTGCTTTTTTCGCTGCTGTAATTCGGCGGCGTGCTCGGGAGTGCGATCGTCATAGCTATAACCGAAAAGCTGGCGCCACGCCTCGATCACCAGCGGGCTGCCCTCGCGCGTGCGGACCGGCTCAGTATATGGATCCATCACATCCACAGGTAGCGCGTCGAATTCGGTGTCTTTTTCTTGTCCGTCTATCGCCGGGCGGACCGGATGGGCGTGGTTATCTATCGCTTTGATTTTGGCGATTTCGGCGGCGAGCTGAGGGTCAATGGGGAGTTGAGCAAAAGCGAAGCCGGCGAATAAAAGAAGCCCGGCGGATTTCATTGGACGCCCAAATGCCAGCCCGCGTCGAGCCAGGTGATTTTGGCGGCGGGTTTCGCGCGGCCCAGCACGAAGGCGCAAGGGGCTTCGCCGAAACGTTCGAGGCGTTTCACCAGCCACGATTCTCCCAACGGCGCAGTCAGAACCACAGGCGTTCCCTGGAACGCAGCCAGCTTCGCGCCGAAAGTTCGGTCATCCGAGCGTTCGGGTTCCCCGAGTTTATAAGCGCGCCGGTATTCCGCGATGGCAGCGTCCAGACTCTTCACGGCGATGTAAACTTTCACGATGCCGGTGAATTGCGTGGTGGTGGGCTTGCCGCTGGGATAAGCTCGCAGATCGCGCGGCGTGAAATCGTGGATCAGGAACGGGAAGAACGTTCCGTTGCCGGGCCCAACCTGCGCGGTCTCCCATTCCAGTTGCACGCCGTCCGGGCGCTTGCGTCCGTTCTTGAGCGGCTGGTCTTTCGCTGGAATGGTTTCGACTCGCGTGGCCCAGGCGCAGGGTCCGGCATTTCCTTCCAGAAACTTGCTCCAGACATGCGCTCGGACGGCCGCGGGATCGGCGTGCGGCTGAATAGCGATCAGTTCCAGGTAAGAGCCGTCGGGGAAACTGGTGAGCGCCATTTCCGTAGCGTGGTTGGAATGCGCGCCGCCGTATTCGGCAGGGATGCCAACCGCTTCGAGCGCGTGCTGCATGGCGCGCAGATCGCGGCCGGCGACAGTTACATGATCGATATGAAGCTCTTCAGCTATCATCGGAGAAAAGGCGAGCAATCCCGCGAGAATGTATTTAGACACGTGGACCCTATTTTAACTATTCCTCTAGAAACTAAGCGGCTCATCCTGGATAAGTGGCAGGGCCCCGACTGGACAGAATTGCGTCCAATTGCAACCGACGTGGACGTGATGCGTTATATCACCGGCGGCGTGCCCTGGACCGATGAGCAGATCCAGGCGTTCGTGAATCGTCAGGTGAAACTGTATTCGGAACGAAACTTCTGTAGATGGAAAGTGCTGCGAAAGCCGGAGCGGGACACCATCGGTTTCTGTGGCGTGGGGTTCTGGCGCGATGCTCCCGATCCTGAGATCGGCTGGTGGATAGCGCGCAAGTCCTGGGGTCAGGGCTTGGCCACCGAAGCCGCGCAAATCGCGTTGCAACATGCTTTCGAACACGCTGGATTTGATCGAATCATCTCCGTCGCGCAGCCGCCGAACACGGCTTCTATCAGGATCATGGAAAAAATCGGACTAACGCGGGATTGCGAATTCGAGAATGAAGGCGTGCGGCTGGTCCGGTATGTGACCGATCGCGCTACTTGGAGGGCAACGAACGGATCGCCACTACCGTAACGTCGTCCTCTTTTTCTCCGGCTACAGCGCTGATAATTGCGTTCACCAGCGTTTCGGCATTCGCGCCCGCATTGGCCCGGATGACGGCCAGCAGACCGTCTTCGCCGAACTCCGCTTCGGTCTCCACTCCCGCTTCAGTTACACCGTCGGAGAAGAGAACCAGCGTATCATCGGGCGCAAGATCCACCGTGGATTCCTCGCTGCTCCAGTTGCTGAACACACCGAGAACGGTCGCAGTCCCGGGCAGACGTTCCACCGTGCCATCCGCGCGAAGCAGGATCGGCGGCAGGTGGCCGCAATTTACGTAGCGAAGGCGCCGGTTCCGGTCGTCATAATTCCCGAAGAACAATGTCGCGTAATGTTCCGGCGGCGTGGATTCGAAAAATAGTTTGTTCACCGCGCGCAGCATGCTGGCCGGTTGCCGTAGCGCATCTTGCGACTGGCTGCGGAAGCAGGCTTGCAGGTTCGCCATCAGCAGCGCCGCAGCGACGCCTTTTCCGGAAACATCGGCCAGCACAAAGCCCAGCCCGCTGTCGCCGATGTCGAGAAAATCATAATAATCGCCGCTGACTTCGCGCGCCGGCACGCATTGGCCGGCATAGTCGAGGCTAGGAAGGCGCCGGGTTTGGCCGGGAAATAGTTTCTGCTGGACGTTGCGCGCGATTTCAAGCTCGGATTTGACTTGCCGGTCGGCTCGCATTTTCGCGACAGCCTCATCGGCCTGTTTCTTGATAGTGCCCAGCAGGCGCGCATTGTCCCAAGGCTTTTGAACGAAGTCGCAGGCGCCGCGGCGCATAGCTTCCACTGCCAGCTCCACGTTGCCCCACGCGGTCATCACGATAATGGGCGCATCATTCTGCTGTTCTTCCAGGCTGGATAACAGGTCCAAGCCTTCGGCGCCTGAGGTAGTATCGCGCGCGTAGTTCAGATCCATCAGAATCAAGTCGAAGGGTTCGGCGCGCGCGGCGCGCAGCAGGGCTTGCGGCGAATCCACTAGTACGCTCTCATATCCGGCGCCCTTCAACAACAAACGTAGCGCCTCCAAGACGTCCACCTGGTCATCGCCGACTAGAATCCGCAACTTAGTCTTCTCTTCTTGTGGACGCTCTCGTTCCTCTTTGGTCACACATGTCATAGTCACGCGTTTGATGTACTCAGGGCAAGCGGGCTGCCACATTAAAAGGTTGAATCGGCAACGCAGACTTGCGGTCCACTGTTCGCAAATGGGAAACTTGTGTACCGCTTTAGTGGAGTTGCGCCGTATGACCAAGTGCCCATCCTGCTCGGCCGAGATGTTGGAAAGCAATCGTTTTTGTGGATTGTGTGGGTCCGTATTGACGCCGAAATCTAACGGTGACGAAACGATGGCGATGCCGGCGCCAACACCATCGTCCGCGCCACGAAGCACCTCGGGCGCCACGCGATCGTCACGAGGTTCCGGATCATCCGATTCGCCCGATGAAGGACGCTTCCTGCCCGGAGCATTAGTGGCCGAGCGCTACCGCATCCTCGGATTGCTGGGCCGCGGCGGCATGGGCGAGGTGTATCGTGCTACAGATCTTCGGCTGAGCCAACAAGTGGCGCTCAAATTCCTGCCGGAATCCACTGCGTCCGATCCGGATACTCTGGCGCGATTCAACAATGAGGTGCGGATTGCGCGGCAGGTTTCGCATCCGAATGTCTGCCGCGTTTACGACATCGGCGAAGTGGACGGGCAACCGTACATTTCGATGGAATACGTGGACGGCGAAAACTTGAGCGCGCTGCTGCGGCGCATTGGCCGGTTGCCGAACGATACGGCCATCGAAATGGCGCGGAAGCTGTGTGCCGGCCTCGCGGCGGCGCACGACAAAGGCGTTCTGCATCGCGATCTGAAACCGGCCAACATCATGATCGATGGCCGCGGCCAGGTGCTGGTGACAGATTTTGGCCTGGCGGGAATCGCGAGCCAGATTCAAGGCGCCGAGATAAAGCACGGGACGCCCGCGTACATGGCGCCCGAACAATTGGACGGTACCGAAGTAACGGTGCGCAGCGACATTTACGCGCTCGGCCTGGTGCTATACGAAATGTTCTCGGGCAAGCGCGCATTCGAAGCCAACAGCTTGGCCGAGATGACGCGACTGCGCGAGGAAAGTGGACCGCCCAGCCTGGTTTCGCACGTACGCGATCTGGACCCGGCCGTGGAACGCGTCATCCGGCGTTGTCTGGATAAAGATCCGCAAAATCGTCCGCGGTCCGCATTGGCGGTTGCGGCGGCCCTTCCTGGAGGCGATCCGCTGGCAGCAGCGTTGGCTGCGGGCGAAACACCGTCGCCAGAGTTGGTGGCGCGCGCGACGGATCGCGAGGCGCTGCAGCCGCTGGTGGCGCTAGCGTTTGGACTGGCAATTCTTGCGTGCCTGGCGGGGATTCCATTTCTGCGGTCGCAAACGGCCTGGATTTCGAGGACTCCACTGGATCATTCGCCGGATGCGCTGGCGCAGAAAGCTCGAGATATCGCGCGTGCATTTGGATATCCGGAAAAGCCTTTCGACAGCGCCTACGGGATGCACTACGCCACGGACTATCTGCGTGATCTAAGCCAAAAGAGTGGAAAATCCCGCGGTACGCTGGCGCACCTCAGCGCCGGTCAACCAACGCCGATTCTGTTCTGGTATCGCACCAGCCCGCGTAACATGGTGGCTGCCGAATTCGGCAACGATGGAACCGTGACGTCAGACGATCCAGCGATGGATGTGAGCGGAATGCTGGAAGTAGAACTGGACCCACAAGGGCATCTGGTCTCGTTCGCGGCGGTGCCGCCGCAAGTGGACGAATCAACTCCATCGGCCCAACCATTGAACGGGAATGCGCTACTGACGTCCGCTGGATTCGATCCCACGCGCTTCCAGGCCGCGGAGCCGCATTGGAACCCGCTCGCGAGCTACGATCAGCGGGCGGCCTGGACCGGGACCTACCCCGGCGATCCGAATCCACTAAGAGTGGAAGCGGCATCCTGGCGGGGAAAACTGGTGTACTTCGCGCTGATCAGCCCGTGGACGAGGGCGGATAGAATGCAGCCGGTGGAACAAACCTTGAATCAAAAAGTGCTGCTCGTGGTTATACTGAGCTTGCTTTGCATCCTGGTAGCCGGAGCCTGCCTGCTGGCGCGTCACAATGTTCGAGCTGGCCGGGCAGACTGGCGTAGCGCTTTCCGCTTATCTGGTTTCCTGTTCGCTCTGAGCATGGCTTCCTGGGCTCTTGGAACGCACCACATGGCGAGCGCCGCGGAACTGGTCATATTCCTGATGGGCCTCAGCATCAATTTGGTGGCCGCGCTGCTGATCTGGCTGCTCTACGTGGCGCTGGAACCGTATGTGCGTCGGCGCTGGCCGCAGACCATAATTTCATGGACGCGTGTGCTGGGCGGACGGCTGCACGATCCCGTAGTTGGCGGGCACATGTTGGTGGGAATTTTTTTCGGAGTATTCTCGGCGCTCGCCACCGATATAACAGCATTTGTGAACATCCGTTCCACCGGCGTGCCTTTGGAAACCATCAAGCTGGGCACTCTTCTGGGCGTTGCACCGGTGGCCAGCGCCTGGATGGCAATGCTGCCGAACTCCATCTTGAATACCTTGGGGATTTTCTTGCTGCTGTTCGTATTCCGGCTGATCTTCCGGAAGGAATGGCTGAGCGCAGTGATCTTCGTTTTGTTCTTCGCGGGGCTGGGCAGTTTGGCCCACGCTGAAATCGCTCTCATCACACTGCCGGTTCGCTTATTGCAACTTTTGGTGATGCTATACGTGATGCTGCGCTGCGGCCTCTTTCCTTATGTGGTGGGAGCCTCGGTGGGAGCTCTGCTGGTATTGTTTCCGATCACCGCGGATTTCTCGGCCTGGTACGCAGGCAGCACGATCTTCACGCTGGTCTGCATTGTGGCGCTGACCGGCTACGCGTTCTACACGGCACTGGGCGGACGATCGCTGTTCAAGGCTGGATTTCTGGAGGAATAAGCGGCTTGGACATGATCAGCAAGTGGCAGGGAACAATGATGCGCACTTCTTCGGGGAACGACATGGCGCCACTTTGTACATAGCCCAGTTTCCGATAGTAGGGCGGGAGTTCGGTCCGCAGATTGACCACGCGCAGGTCCATGAAGCGGCAGCCAAGCAAGCGGCAATGCTCTTCGGCGGCATCCATCAGGATCTTTCCGATTCCGGAGCGTTGCAGCGTGGGCTGGACCGATAGCAGACCGAGGTAGGCACGCTCGCCGCCGGGTTCCACATAGACGCAGCCGATGATGACGCCGTCTTGCTCCGCAAGAATGAATTTGCCTTTGGCCAAACGGTCGCGCACTTCGCCGATCTGGATTCGATCTCCGGCTAGAAAGAAGCGCTCCACCGCGAAAGCGGCGTTGATGAGGCGAGTGATAACTTCGGCATCGGCGGCTTCCGCAAGGCGGAGCCGTGATTTCCAGCCGGAATGTTTACTCAATTTCCGAAAGCTTACCGTCGAGATGTTTCAACGCAGCTAGCAGTATTTCCCGATAGCGTGGATTGTGGGCGTTCTCAAGATCATGAACAACTCGAGTGCGGGACAGGAGGAGGCTTTCACGCTTTTTGATACGTTCCACTTCCAGGGCGCTTAAGGCAACGCCCGGGCTGGCGGGACGCCGGGACTCTGCTAGTTCGATTTGGGCTTCGACCGACTTGCTTTCCCAACCTCGAGCCATGCCTTATTTTGGCATGGTGGGCATGCACATTGCTTGGTTAGCCGGTTCAAGTCGCCGACTCCCTTACGGTCGCGGTTCGGAAACGCTCTCTTTCCGAGCCGCGAGCGTATGCGACCGGTGCAGGCGGAATGGTCAGGTGCGGAGGGTAGTTAAGGGGTCCAGCCGGGAGGCGCGGCGGGCTGGGAGATAGCTGGCTGAGAGAGCGGCCACGGCTAGGAGGACCGCTACGATGGCGTAGGTTCCGGGGTCGGTGGGGCGCACTTCGAATAACATGTTGGTGATCAGGCGGCTGGCTGCAAGCGAGCCGATCAATCCGATGACCAGGCCGGCTGCTGTGAGCCGCGAGGCTTGGCGGAGCATTAAGCGCGAGACATCCGCCGGAGTGGCGCCCAGCGCCATACGCAGTCCGATTTCGCTGGAGCGTTGTCCTACCATGTAAGCCATCACGCCGTAGACGCCGGCCATGGCCAGGCACACGGCCAAGGCAGCGAAGATTCCAAGCAGTAAAGTACGAAACCATTGCGGCGCGACGATCTCAGCATGCAACGTTTCCAGGGTGGTGAATTTCACGGATACTTCCGGAAAGCGTTGCTGAACTATGCGCCGCATAGGTTGCCAGAGAGAGCTGGGGTCGAGGGGAGTGCGCGCGACGACACTCAAGCTGGTTGCATAAAAAGGATGCTGGGAGTAGGGTGCGTAAAGCTGGCGCTCGGGCGGCGAGGTGGGGCCCGATTGCCGTACATCTTCCACGATGCCGACGATTTTCATCGGCATGCCGTATTCGAAAGCGCAGAAGATGATGTGGCCGACGGGGTCCTTCCCAGGGAATGCTTTGCGCGCTAGCGACTCGTTGATGATGGCGACGGGTTGCGATTGCGGCGTGTCGACGGGGCTGAAATCGCGGCCACGCTTCGGTTGAATGCCGAGCGCGGCGAAAGTCCCGGGCGCGATGACGGTATCCAGCGAATCCGGGGAATCAGGAAAATACTGTTCGTGGTCGATGGAATACGGGCTGTCGGATGCGACGGATCCCGGCGTGGCGTTAGTGGCACCCACAAAGGAAATGCCGGGAAGCGCCGAAAGCTGTGGGAGCAGGCCCTGGTAGAAACGGATGGCGCGGTCGCGACCCTCACGAGTTGCCGATACCGGGACGCTGGTTTGCATAACGACCACGTGATCGGGACGAAAACCCAGGCGGACGTTCTGGATGGCGACGAAACTTTTGATCAACAGGCCGGCTCCGGCGAGCAGCAGCATTGAAAACGCGATTTCGGCAACTACCAGGCCGCTGCGCAAGCGGCCAGCCGCTCCTCCCAAAACAGAACGCGTGGCGCCTTGCTTGAGAGCTTCGTTCAAATCGACGCGCGAGGCATGCAGAGCGGGAGCTAGCCCAAAGAGCAGGCTGGCAATGATCGAGATAGTGAACGTGAAGGCGAGGACCCAACCATCGATACGGGCGTCGGTAAGGCGCGGAATGTCGCTGGGCGCTAACTTCACTAAGGCATCCACTCCCCACACGGCCAGGAGAACGCCGACGCCACCGGATAGGAGGGACAGAAGCAGGCCTTCAGTGATCAACTGGCGGACTATACGAACGCGGCTGGCTCCGATGGCGGCGCGGACAGCGATTTCGCGGGTACGGGCGGTAGCGCGTGCGAGCAGCAACGTGGCGATATTGGCGCAGGCGATGAGCAACACCAGGGCAACTGCTCCGAGCAATAGATATAAGCTGCCCTCGACATCCATTACCATGGTGTCACGCAAGCGAGTGACGGCGACATCCACACCGGTGTTGGTTTGCTTGAACTGACCGCGCAGAACCGCGGCGATGGAACTCAATTGCGTTTGGGCCTGACGGAGGCTGGCGGCCGGCTTGAGGAGACCGACGCCGCGATAGTTGTGAGCTCCGCGATTCTCGTTTTCGCCAATGATGGTGCCCGTAGGGAACCAAATGTCGGTTTTATCGGGATAGTGGAAGCGCGGCGGCAAGATGCCAACGATGGAAAGCGAGTGGTCGAACATGCGGACCGGCTGTCCCAGGGCGCGCGCGTTTCCAGCGAAATGGCTTTGCCAGTAGGAGTAGCTGATCAGCACTGCGCCGCCGCTTCCCTGCTTTTGTTCGTCAGCGCTGAAAAGGCGTCCGACCACAGGTTGAAGGCTGAATATAGAGAAAAACTCCGGGGAGACGCGGGCCACTTGGGTGTACTCGGCTGCGCGACCCGTCATGGCGGAGGTGTTGTAGCTGTCGTAATAGGCCATCGCGGAAAATGCCGCGCTCTGGTGATGCCAATCGTTGAAGTCAGGGATGGAGATGTTGCCGGGGACGGGGTCGTCCGACCATTTCGTCAAGACTGAGACGATGCGATCGGGGTTGGTGTAATCCAACGGCTTCAAGAGGACGGCGTTTACTACGCTGAACATGGCAGTGTTGGCGCCGATGCCGAGCGCCATGACGAGAATGGCGAGTATGGTGAAGCTGGGGTTGTTGCGGAGGGATCGGAGAGCGAATTTGAGATCCATGTGAATTTGCTCCTGGCAGGGCATGGCCCTGCCCCACTGGCTGCCACACAAGTGGCTATTCTTGACGCAAGGCTACCAGCGGGTCTACTTTCGAGGCGCGGTGCGCGGGGATGTAGCTGGCGGCCAGGGCCACAATGGCTAGCAGGAGGGCAACTGAAACATATGTTGCTGGATCGCCTGGTTTCACTTCGAACAAGACGCTGGTGAGCAGGCGCGTGGCGGCCATGGCACCGGCTAATCCAAGCACTAAGCCGGCCGCCGCGAGCAACATTCCCTCACGCAGGACTAATCGCGAGATGTCGCCGGGCCTCGCGCCTAGAGCCATGCGAAGACCGATTTCGTTGGAGCGCTGGCTGACGAGATATGCCATCACGCCATAGACGCCGGCCATGGCCAGGCATACGGCGATGGCGGCGAAAACGCCCAGCACCAGGGTTCGAAATCTGGGTGCGGCAACGTTTTCCGCGAGCGATGCTTCCATGCTGGTGAATCTTACCGGAACGTCGGGCGAACGCTCGCGGGTTTTGCGGACGAGGGTTTCCTGAAGTGTGGCTGGATCGTTGGTGGTCCGCACCAGGATGCTGAGCGCGGTGGATGGCTGCGGATGCTGTTCGTAGGGCATGTAAATCTCGGGCGACGGCGGACGTGCAGGGCCGTATTGCCGGATGTCGCCTACGACGCCGACGATTTTCATGGGATTCAGAGAATCCATTCCGCAGAAGATGGTGCGGCCGATGGGGTCCTGGCCGGGGAATGACTTACGCGCCAAAGCGTCGTTGATGATGACGGTGAAGGGCGCCTCGTAGATGTCGCTAGCGTTGAAGTCGCGGCCCGTACGAAGAGGAATTCCGAGAGTTGAGAATGCGCCTGGCGTTATTATCGAGAAGACTGCTTGCGGAGCGCTGGCGGACAGTTTGTCGAGCGGCGGCAGATGATCCAGCCAGTAGCCGCCATTCGAGCCAACGTGCCCGGGTAATGCGCGCGTCGCGCCGGATGCAGTGACGCCGGGGAGAGCAGCGACATCGCGCAATAGGTACTTATAGAATTGCGTAGCGCGGCGGGCGCTTTCGAGGCCTTCGGCGGGGACGCTGGATTCCATGACCAAGACATGTTCCGGGTGGAATCCGAGGGCAACATTATGCAGAGCGTTGAAACTTTTGATGAGCAGTCCTGCGCCTGCCAGCAGGATTACGGATAGCGCGATCTCGGCCACTACCAGCGCTCCGCGGATTCGGCTGCTTCCACCGAGTACGGCGCGTGTTCCGCCCTGTTTGAGTGCGTCGTTCAGATCGACGCGTGAAGCGTGCAATGCGGGCGCCAGGCCGAAGAGGAGGCTCGCGATTACCGAGGCTCCGAGCGTAAAGGCCAATACCCAACCATCGATGCTGGTTTCGGCGAGCCGCGGCACGTTGGCGGGAGCCAGCGCTACTAAAGCTTGGGAA
>DASYNU010000154.1:0-1549 GCA_036008345.1 Bryobacteraceae bacterium | reverse complement strand
GCTTCAGCGGCGCCCTCGCGAGCGCCTCCGCATGACTCGGGGCCGGAATGACTTGCTACATCTTTTCCGTGTTGAACTTTCATCAACTATCTCCTGCCAGCTTCGGCTGGCGCACTAAGCGTACGACCAATCCAGGTGGTTTAAAAGGGATTCAGTCGGCGGGTTTGACCCGGATAAAGAGAGTGTCCCAGCGAAGATGTTTGCCGGAGGCAGTAGGCCTACCGCCAGCGAATGTCTTTTCTAACAGCTCCAGGTCCACGATTTCCTGCACCTTCATAAGAATCCAGTTCGGCAAGGCGCGGCTGCTGGAGCCGGCCACCTGATATCCGAGCAGTTGGACTGCACCATTGAGGAGCCCGTGATCATGCGGCTCCACAATGCGCTCTTTGCCGTGATAAACGAGCCGAATCATGCGCCGGCGCTCGATCGCCTGCCAGAGTAGCGGATCAGGCTGAAACATCCATAACTATTTTTGCCCCTTCAGCGGCTGGCCCCGTGAGACGCCTTCCAGCGAGCCGGGGTGAGTTGACCGGCTTCGGAATGTTTTCTTTGGCTCATGCCGGGCAGCACAACCAGCAGGTAGTCTTTCACCGGCACATCCAACCGGCGGCAAGACTCCACGATCGAAACAATCGCCGCGACTTTAGGGCCGGATTTCGCGCTGCCCACGTGCAACCAGTTCTTCCGGCCCAGCGCGATCGGCCGCATGGAGTTCTCCGCCACGTTATTGGAAAGCTCGACTTCAGCGTGATCCAAACAACGCTTGAGCTTGGCCCACATATTTAACGTGTAATTTACGGCCTCACCCAGCGCGCTTTTCGGCAGCAGTTGCGCTCGCAACTTCCCGCACTCGGAATGAATCTCGTCCACCCAGGTTTGCGCGTGCTCGCGGCGCAAAGCCGCGCGCTCCTCCGCGTTCAACTGTTGCTCGCGTGCATGGCGATCCACCAGAAACAATGCATCCATGCGCGTGACCATCGCGATGGCCGCGCCGTCCTTCGGATTTAGTTTCACCGCGTCGACGAACTTTCGCCGTGCGTGCGCCCAACAGCCCACGTGAATCAGACCTGGTCCGCCCACCCGGTCGTAAGCCTGATAACCGTCGGTTTGTAAAATCCCGTTCCAGTCTTTGAGGAATTTCGAGGGACCGTCGCGTCCCGCGGCCCAGTTGAAAATCAAACACCGTTTCGCCGCCCGGTGTTCCGTATTGCCACAAGTACGCCGGATGATCCGAGCCTCGGCCGTCGTGCATCTGCACAGGCACGATGGTTTCATCAGCTTGTAAATAGGACGTTCGTAGCAGCTCTTCGCGCATGGCTTCGGCCACCGGCAGTAGCAACTCGCCCACCCGCATCACCCAGCCATCCAGGGTCGCCCTCGAGATCCCCACGCCCGCTTCGCGTTCCAGCATGGCTTCCTGGCGATACAGCGGAAGGTGATCACTGTACTTGGCCACTACCGTTTCCACGATCACCCGGTCACTGGCCAGCCCTTTTTCCACGATGCGTGGCGCCAGCGGCGGCATCTGGATGGCAGAGCATTTTCCGCA
>DASYNU010000153.1:0-18046 GCA_036008345.1 Bryobacteraceae bacterium | reverse complement strand
GTCAGCACGACTTTCATGGCCGGGGTGGAGGCCGTGAAACGCGGTCTCGGACAGCCTATCGGCTCACTCACGCAATTGGGTACGGTTCGGCTGGGGAAGCGCACCGAGGGCCGGACGCCACGCATTCAGGACTTTGTTCCGTTGGCCAAAATTGAGGATCTGGTTTTTGGCGGTTGGGATATTTTCGAAGACAACGCGTATCAGGCGGCTGTGAACGCCAAGGTGCTGGAGACGGCGCTGCTGGAAAAGGTTCGCGAGCCGCTGGAAGCGATCCAGCCGATGAAGGCTGTGTTCGATCAGAACTACGTAAAGCGAATTCACGGCCCCAATGTGAAAGCGGGCGGCTCAAAAATGGATCAGGCGGAGATGCTGGTGGAAGATATCCGGCAGTTTCGGGAATCCACGGGAGCGGCGCGGCTGGTGATGATCTGGTGCGGGTCCACCGAAGTTTTTCACAAGCCCGGGGCGGTGCATCAGACGCTGAAAGATTTCGAGTGCGGCTTGCAGAAGAACGATCCCGACATCGCGCCCAGCCAAATCTACGCGTATGCGGCTTTGAAGAGCGGCGTGCCTTTCGCCAATGGCGCGCCCAACCTTACCACCGATACTCCGGCACTGCTGGAGCTGGCTCGCGCGCGTCAGATCCCGATCTGCGGCAAGGATTTCAAAACTGGCCAGACTTTCATGAAAACTCTGCTGGCCCCGGGCTTTAAGGCGCGCATGCTGGGAATGTCGGGTTGGTTTTCTACTAACATTCTGGGAAACCGGGATGGCGAGGTGCTGGAAGATCCGGGGTCGTTTAAGTCGAAAGAAGAGACCAAGCTTTCCGTACTGGAACAGATCCTGCAGCCGGATCTTTATCCGCAGCTCTACGGAAATCTTTATCACGCGGTGCGCATTAATTACTACCCGCCGCGCGGTGATGCGAAGGAAGGCTGGGACAACATCGACATTTTCGGGTGGTTGGGATACCCGATGCAGATCAAGATCGATTTCCTGTGCCGGGATTCGATTCTGGCCGCGCCGCTGGTTCTGGATCTGGTTTTATTCATGGATCTGGCGCAGCGGGCAGGCATGAAGGGAATTCAGGAATGGTTGTCCTTTTATTTCAAGGCTCCCATGACGGCGCCGGGATTATATCCGGAGCACGACGTATTCATTCAATTAATGAAGTTGAAGAACACGCTGCGGTGGATGCGCGGAGAGGATTTAATTACACACCTTGGGCTTGAGTACTACGACTAACGGAGCAAAACGTCAGGAATCTGCCAGGAAAAAAATCCTGGTGATAGGCGGAACACTGTTCATCGGCCGGGCTCTGGTGAAGGAGTTGCTGAAGGCCGGACATGAAGTTTCGATTCTGCACAGGCGGCCGCGGCACGATTTGGGGAAGAAGGTGGCCGGTATTGTGGCCGACCGCAACGATCCCGAGGCTTTGAAACGTGCGCTGGCGGGGCGAAAATTCGATGTAGTCTACGATAACGTCTACGACTGGGAGCGCGGCACCACGGCTGCGCAGGTGGAGGCGACGGCTCGCGCGTGCGGCAGTAATCTGGAGCGCTACGTATTCATGTCGAGCGTGGCGGCCTACGGGGATGGATTGAACCATCACGAAGGCGACGCGCTGGCGCCGGACGATCATCCGGACGCGTACGTTCGCAACAAGGCGATGAGCGAGCGGACTTTGTTCCGCATGCACCAGCGCAATGGTTTCCCTGTGGTGACGCTGCGTCCGCCGTTTATTTACGGTCCGGGCAATCCTTATTACAGGGAGGCATTCTTCTGGGACCGGCTGAGGGAGGGACGTCCGATCATTCTGCCGGGTGATGGACGGCGGCTGATGCAGTTCGTGGCTATCAAGGACCTGGTGGGTGCGTGCCTTAAAGTGATGGAAGTGGCGGACCTAGACGGCCATGCATTCAACATTGCGAATCCGCGCCCGCTGACGCAGGTGGAGGCGGTGGAAGCGTTCGCAATGGCGGCGGGGAAGGAACCGACTTTTGTGCGTTGGCCGCGCGAGCGAATCTTGCGGGCCGGCGGACATCCCATGGGTCCGAAGCTGTACTTCGGATTCTATTTCGACATGCCCGCGATCACGGTGGTGGTGAACAAGGCGCAGCGCGTTTTGAAATTCAAGCCGGTGGATTTCGGGGCCGGGTTAAAAGAATCGTATCGCTGGTATTTGCGGCACAATCCTTTTCCGAAGCCGGATTATTCTTTTGAAGACGCGCTGATTGAAGCCGCGCCCGCGTCGGCTTATTCCGCCCCGGCGGATTGACGCTCTTCCTGGCGCACTTGTTGGAGCCTGAGGCGCAATGGTTCCGGGAGCGCGTTTTCGATTTCAGGGGTGATTAGGCCGACTCCGTCCATGTCGATGATGTGGACTTTGTCGATGATGCGGTTACTGTTCAGTTTCATGCGCACGAGTTCAAACACGGGCGCGAGTAGAAATCCCTCTTGGGTTATGGCTGGCTCCGAGATATCCGGGACCGGTTCGAGATAACCCGGTCGAACCTTCTCTCGCACGAATATCAGGTGTGACACCGTGCGAATTCGATCGGCTACCGGGCCAGCCAGCGCATCAAGCCCGTTGGCCAGAGCATGTTCGAGGCCAAGAGGACGCACTGCTTCCACTACACGCGACAGGTCGCCTTGCTCGATAGCGAGGTCAACACCGGGAGTTAGTCGCGCGGCCAGTGGGTCGCGCATGTCCACGTGGAAATAAACTGCCATACCACCTACCATCCGATAGTTGATTCCGGCGCCGTGGAACGCGCCGCAAAATCCCCGCGCTAAATCCATCAACCACTGCGTGTGCTTGTCGACAATGTTCATCAACGCCATATTTACGACAGCGCCTCCTTGGCTGCCTTGGCTGTATTGCAGTGGATAGTCACTGTGTCATCTGTGTTGCGGGCGTAGCCACCGGCCAGGACTACGGCCACTGGAACGTTTTGGGCTAGGGCTGTATCGAATACAAGGGAGTCGCGCTGTTTTAGGCCTTCCATGGTTAGAGAGAGGCCGCCGAGTTGGTCTTGCTGATACGGATCGGCGCCGGCTAAGTAAAAAACCAGATTTGGGGCGAAGCCCATGGCTACTGCTAACGCGTCGTTCAGCCGGCTCAGGTATTCTTCGTCCTCCACGCCGTCCTGCAGATGAATATCGATGATCGAGTCAGGCTTTTCGCTAGGATAATTGTGGAACTGATGCATCGATAGTGTAAGCACGCTGCGGTCGCCGGCGAAGATGGCCGCTGTTCCGTTGCCGTGGTGGACGTCGAGATCTACGATCAACGCGCGTTGGATCAATCCCTCGTGTTGGAGGGCGCGAATGGCGACGGCAACATCGTGAATCGCGCAGAAGCCTTCGCCGTGGCCGGGAAACGCATGATGAAATCCGCCGCCGATGTTGAAGCCGATGCGATCACTGAGGGCGTTGCGCGCCGCCAGAATGGAACCTCCGGTGGCCAGCCAGAACGCAGCTACCATTTCCGGTGAATAGGGAATTTCGAGTTTTACGAGTTCCTTCACCGTGAGTGTTCCGGTTTTCAGCCGCTCGACCCAGCCGGGATCGTGGACGCGCAGGATATCCACATCGGAGGCGGGCTGCGGTTCGAGGAAATCCGCGGGGTCGGCGAAATGTTCCTCGAGTAAACGATCGTGAATCAGCCGGTACTTCCGCGAAGGAAAAACATGCTCGCCCAGATTCAGGTCGTAGCCTGGGTGATAAACCAACTTAAAGGGAAGCATGCGCGGATTCGAGCGCGGTGACGACGGCGGCGCCGTAAATATCGCCGGCTGAGCATCCACGCGAAAGGTCGTTGGCCGGCTTCGCGAGCCCTTGCAGGAACGGTCCAAGAGCGACAGCGGCGCCCAAGCGTTCCACCAGCTTTACAGCAATGTTGCCGGAAGCGATATCGGGAAAGATCAGCGTGTTGGCGCGGCCGGCCACCGGAGATCCAGGCGCTTTAGATTGGCCGACCGTTTCCACGAGAGCGGCGTCGGCTTGCAGTTCGCCATCCACCATAAGACTGGGCGCGCGCTCCCGCAGGATGCGCAAGGCTTCAGTAACCTTATCTACCCACGGATGATGCGTGCTGCCTTTGGTTGAGAACGAAAGCAGCGCAACAATTGGATTGGCATGCAACAGGCGGCGGGTGGTGGCTGCGGTTGCGATCGCGATTTCGGCCAACTCCACGGGCGAAGGATCGATGACAATGGAGCAATCCGCGAAGGCCAGCAGGCCGTTGTGGCCGAACGCGCGGTTCTGAACAGCGACAATGAACGCGCTCGAAACAGTTTGGACGGACGGCGCCGGCCCGATGCAATGAAAAGTGGCACGCACGGTTTCCGCGGTGGTGTTCGCGGCGCCGCCTACGAACCCATCGGCATCGCCCGATGCCACCATGAGCGCCGCGGTGTAGAGTGGTTTGTTTGCGATTTCGGCCGCTTCGATTTCGGTAATGCCTTTGGCGCGGCGGCGTTCAAAATAAAGCCGCGCGTATTTTCGTGCATCCTGCTCTGAGACGGTATATCCGGCTCCCAACAGGATTGGCACGGCCAGATCTTCGCGCTCCAGGCGCGCGGCCGCTTGTTGGACTCGCGCGTCGTCCCCTTCCGGAAAAACGATGCGTTGCTTGGGCCGAACGTTGCGTAGCCGTTCGACAATATTCGCGAGAAAAGCTGTGGCCGATTCCGGGAGCGGCATCTAAGGATTCATCATAGCGTGGCGACGGCACTATATACGTTGCATTCCGTGCGATGGGGTGCGCGACATAGATTTGGGGGCCAGAGGGGCCGCTGCCACTTAGTTTTCCCAGAATCGAAACTTGGAGGGCTTGTGGGGCAGGGCCATGCCCTGCCGGGGTCCTGGGCGAGCCCGTTTCCGGTTCGCAATAAGCCCCGGCCCCTCCGCAGGTTGCACAAGCGGGATCAAAAGACGCCTGGCAGGGCATGGCCCTGCCCCACCACGGGCCCAGGTCCCTGAGGTGGAAAACTGAGTGGCATTAGGCTGGCAGCCTGCCCTACTCGCCCAGCATGCGCTATCTGCGATGCTGGCGATATTGCTCTACCGCGCGGTTGTGGGCTTCTATGTTTTCGGAAAATTGATGGCCGCCGGAGCCGTCGGCCTTGGCGACGAAGTACACGTAAGATGTCGCGGCCGGGGCGAGCGCTGCTTTGAGGGCCGCCAATCCAGGGTTCGCGATGGGCCCAGGCGGAAGGCCGGCATGCCGGTAGGTATTGTATGGATTGTGGCTGTCGAGATCCGAACGATAGATTGTTCCGCGGTAGCGTCCTTCCAGCAGTGCGGCGTAGATAGTGGTTGGATCGCAATCAAGCGGCATGCCCATGCGCAGACGATTCGCGTAGACGGATGCGACCAAGGGGCGCTCCTCGGCGAGCGCTGTCTCTTTTTCTACCAGCGAGGCCAGCGTGACGGCTGAATTTATTTCGACGGAAGGCTGTAACTCGCGCCAATGTTTGCGGAAGAGATCGGTCATCATGCGCACTAGCTGTTTTACCGTGGTGCTGCGCTCAATCCGGTAAGTGGACGGGAACAGGTAGCCTTCGAGCGTGGGGGCGCCGGGCGCGAGATCGTGGATCGGCGAGGGGTCACGTGCGACGCGAAGAAAATCGGCGCCCTTCATGAAATCAAACCGGTCAACACTTGCGGCGATATCGAAGATGTTGCTGCCTTCCGGTACCGTGAGTTCGTAAAAGAATACGTCGCCGCGCGCGATACGGTCGAACACGGCTAGCACGGACGCCGGTTCTGAGAACTGATATTCGCCGGCCAGCAGGCGCGCCTTGGGGCGCATGGCGCGCGCGAATAAAAACGCCCAAGAGTTTTGGATGACGCCGGCCCCTGCGAGCTGCGCGCTCATGGACTGCGTACTGGTGCCCTTTGGAAAATCCAAGATCACAGGTTTCTGGAAGCCCTGATAAGGGCGCGATACGGAATAGTAGACTAGTCCGGCGCCGAGAGCGGCAAGCAGCGCGACCGCGAACACCAGCCGCGCGAGGCAACCGGCGCAGGAATGAGCGCGCTTCATAATCGGCGGGAATCCAGATAGCTTTCGAGCAGAATCACGGCTGCCAGGCGATCCACCGCCTTGGCTCTTTTCTGGATGCTGATGCCGCTTTGGCGCAGTACGCGCTCGGCTTCCACGGTAGTGAGGCGCTCATCCCGGAATTCGACAGGCAGGCCGGTGGCGGTGTGGAGGCGCTCCGCAAAATCGCGAGTGTACTCGGTTTGCCGGCCTTCACGGCCGCTCATATGCAGTGGATTTCCCATCAAAAATAGGGTGACATTTTTGTCGGAAGCGAGCCGGGCGAGCCGGGCCAGGTCCTCGCGAATGTTGCTGCGCTCCAATGTTTCCAGGCCCTGCGCCGTAATTCCCAACTCGTCGCTGAGCGCCAATCCGATGCGTCGTTTGCCCAGATCGAGGGCCAATACTCTGCCGTTTGTCATGAAAATGTGAAGCCGCCCGCCCCGGTCCGGTTTGCTGTCTCCTGCGGTTTCATTTCATCATAGTAAAGAGCCCAAAGTACGGATGTCCACCCTTACACCGACGCTACCCGTCCAAACTCACAAACCCGGACAGACCAGTCTCACGGTACTGGCATTTGCGGCGAGCATCGCGCTGTTGTATTACGGCCGGGTATTTTTCATCACGATGGTAATCGCGGTGATCATTGCGTTCCTGCTGGACCCGATAGTGACCGCGTTCGTAAAGTTGCGCCTGCCGCGCGCGGTGGCTAGCTTCGTGGTCTGCAGCATCGCGCTGCTTGGTTTGTACCTGCTGGGATTCGGATTGTTCACGGAGTTCTCGGGATTCGTGGACGCGTTGCCCGTTTATAGCCAGCGCATGAATGAGATGGTGGACAACATCGCCACGCAGATGGACCAGATAGAGAAGAAAACCTATCAAGTGGTGATTCCCAAACGATTCCAGGACCAGCCGTCGCCGTCCACTCCACCTGATGCCGGGCGTCGGCGAAAGTCCACCAAGCAAGACGTATCGTCGACGGTGATTCCAGAGGTACGGATTCACGCCGAGCCCACGCCGCTGGTGACATATCTTTACGGATACCTGAAATCGTTTTACGACGTGGTATTGATGGCCAGCTTCGTGCCGTTCCTGGTGTATTTCATGTTGAGCTGGCGCGACCACATGCGGCGCAGTTTTCTTTATCTGTTTCCCGGCACCGGACGCCAGATAGTGGGCAAGAGCTGGGAAGGCGTGGCGGACATGGTACGCGCCTACATGATCGGCAACTTCGTGCTGGGAGTGATGCTATCGGCTTTGAGTAGCAGTTTCTTTTTCGCGATCAAGCTTCCTTACTGGCCGCTGATCGGACCTCTGAGCGGATTCTTGAGCCTGGTGCCCTATGTTGGTCTACCGCTCGCCATCTTTCCGCCATTGGCGGCAGGGCTCATAGTTTACAACCAACCTACGATTTACGTGATGATCGCGGTGGTGATTGCGATGCTTCACCTGTTGGCTCTGAATTTTCTGTATCCCAAAGTGGTGGGGTCGCGCGTGCATTTGAATCCGCTGGTGGTTACAGTAGCGCTGATGTTTTGGGGCACGTTATGGGGCGGCATTGGTTTGCTTCTGGCGATTCCAATCACGGCTGGAATCAAGGCGGTCTGCGATAATGTCAGCAGTCTGCAGGCATTCGGAAAACTGTTGGGAGATTAGCGGCCGGAGATGAGCAAACAGTTCCTGATCTTTTTCGGCGTTGGTGTGGTGGTGATTGCAGTCTCCGTGTGGGGGATTCTTTATTCGCACAGAGGCGCCCACCTGGAGCTGAAGGGCCAGATCCTGAAGATCCGGACGGGGGCGCTCAGCGACCAGGACAGCATCGCCGTGCTGGATTTGCGCGTGGAAAATATTTCGGATGTCCCGTTCGTGGTGCGCATCGTTGAGGTGACGGTGGAGAAGCAGGATGGCAGCACGGCGGAATCCGCCATCATTTCGAAGATGGATTTGCATCAGTTGTTCGAATTCAACCGCTTTCTAGGCGATCAATACAACGACTCGCTTTCGCTCAAAGACAAGATCGCCCCGCACCAGACAGTGGATCGGATGGTGGCGGCGCGCTTCGATATTCCGAACAAGGTTTTGGAATCCGCCAAGACCATCCATTTGAGCATTCAGGATGTGGACGGCCCGCTGTTCGAGACTAGCAAGAGCCTGAAGTAGCGCCGCTTGCGACGGCTGTTGATTCGACCGGGCGCGATAGGCGACACGGTACTGTCTCTTCCCGCGTTGGAGTGTCTCAGGGCCGATTACACCGAAGCGTGGGTGCGGGGCGACGTGGTTCCTTTGATTCGTTTCGCGGACAACGTCCGGTCCATCGCCTCGACGAGCCTCGATCGACTTGGGCTGGAAGGAGTGGATCCGCCTCAGGCGCTGATCAATCGGCTAGAATCATTCGATTCGATCATCTCCTGGTACGGATCAAATCGCGAGGAATTCCGCGCTGAGGCGCGAAAGCTTGGGCTACCGATCCAGTTTCTTTCCGCCCTGCCGCCTCCCGATGAGCGCGTCCATGCGGCAGATTATTTTCTGGCTCAGGTTGGATGCAACGGGCCCGCGGTTCCCAGAATCGATTGTCCGCCAGCGCCGCCAGGCGATTTCGCGGTGATTCATCCGTTTTCCTCCAGTCCGCGCAAGAACTGGCCGATCGAACAATTCCGGGACTTGGCGCGGCAGATCGGCATACCGGTCCGCTGGTGCGCCGGGCCTGAAGAAAATCTGGAAGGCGCGGTGAGAATGGCGAACCTGTACGAATTGGCTGGATGGTTGCGGAGTGCGCGGATATACGTCGGCAATGATTCAGGCATCACGCATCTGGCGGCGGCCGCGGGTGCGCCGGTAGTGGCGATATTCGGGCCCACGGATCCGTCGGTGTGGGGCCCGCGCGGCGATCGGGTGCGGGTGGTGGCGGGGAAATTGGCTGAAATAAGGGTGGAGCAGGTTTTGGAGGCCGTTCGCTCGTCGGGCTCATACGCACACCCGCCATAGCGGTAGACTGGTTTCCAGTGCGACAATGAGTTCTCAATCGGCTGGACGAGCAATGATCCCAACGGAGCGCATCTCACGGGTAATTTTCGATTATGCGGCCAAAATTGGCGCCGCGCCGGATCTGGATGCCGTGCTGGAGCTCAACGCCGGCATGGCGCGCGATCTGGTGGGCGCGGACCGCTGCAGCATTTGGCTGGTGGATGCGAAGAACAATCGCCTGTGGACGAAGGTTGCGCATGGCGTCCGCGAGCTGCATATCCCGATTGGGCAGGGGCTGGTAGGAGCCTGCGTGGCACGCAACGAAACCATCCTGGTGAATGACACTTCCAGCGATCCGCGGTTCCTGAAAAGCGTGGACAAGGAAAGCGGGTACGTCACGAAATCCATTCTCACGCTTCCGCTGCACGGCATGGATGGAAAACCCATGGGCGCGCTGCAGGTTCTCAACAAACCGGATGGATTTTCGCAAGACGACGTGGACTTGCTGGGGCTTTGCAGCGGTTATTCGGCCTCCACTTTGGAAAGCCAAAGGCTGCGCAAAGAAGCCGAGGCGGCCAAGCTGTTCCTGCAGGAACTGGAGATCGCGCGCGAGGTTCAGCAACATCTGTTACCGCAGGATCTCCCGGCGATTGCGGGCCTGGATTTTGCGGGCTATTGCCGCTCGGCCAAATTCGTGGGCGGCGATTACTACGATTTCCTGCCCATGCGGGACGGCGGATTCTTCTTCACGCTAGGCGATGTTTCCGGAAAAGGAATCGCGGCTGCGGTGCTAATGGCGAGCATTCAGGCATCCCTGCGGTCGCAGGTGGTAAGGCCGCCGGATTCCTTGGCTGCGCTGATGGGGGATTTCAACAAAGCCGTCTATTCGTTCTCCACCGCGGATAAGTACTCCACGCTGTTCTGCGGATTGCTGAATGTGGCGAGCGGGAAACTGACATATGTTAATGCCGGCCAAGTGCGTCCCATGCTGTTGCGCTGCGGCAGCGGCCAGATAGAGCGCTTGGACTGCGGCGGACTTCCAGTGGGTTTGTTGGACGTTTCCGAATACGAGCAAGGGTCCGTCGAGCTTCAGCCGGGCGATGCCGTGTTGTGTTTCTCCGACGGAATCAGCGAGGCCACCAATGCGAAGGGCGAGATGTGGGACGAATCCGAAGTGCTAAAGATTGCCGGGACGTGCGGTGGACTTTCGGCCAAGCAGATGATCCAGCGGTTGGTGGAAGTCACGGATGCGTTCGCGGGCGAGGCGGAACAGAACGACGATATGACGGTGGTGGCGATCCGAACCTTGCAATGAGGCTCGTAAGAAGCTGTGGAAGAATAACGCTCTTTCCGAGCCGCGAGCGTAAGCGACCGGTGCTTTTGATTTTTTCACTGGCCGCCGTTTGCGCTTTCGGCCAGCAGGTTCCCGCTTCGATTTTCACGGATCCACCGGTGGATAAGGCCCATCCGGCGAAGATGACCGTACTGCACATTCCGAGTCACGGAGTGTTGATCAATGGCGTGATCTATCAGGCGTCCGGAGCGGGGTCGCATCCGACGCTGGTCATTTGTCACGGATTGCCGGGGAATGAAAAGAATCTCGATTTGGCGCAGGCTGTGCGCCGCGCTGGCTGGAACGCGGTCACTTTCAATTACCGAGGGTCGTGGGGTAGCCCGGGCGTCTTCCGATTCGCACAGAACCTGGAGGATGCCGATGCGGTGCTCGCCTATCTGCGCGATTCAGCAACCGCTTCGCGGCTGGGCATCGATACGCGGCGCATCGCGATCGCCGGCCACAGCATGGGCGGATGGGTGGTGGCGCACACGGCATCGCACGATCATGAGCTGATCGGTGCGGTACTGATCTCGGCCGGTGATATGGGACGCGTGGGCGATTTACCTGTAGAAAAGGCCGTGGCTGAGATGGCGGATGACATGGAATCGCTGGCCGGCGTCACGGCGGAATCGATGGCTGCTGAGGCGAAGGAGCATTCCAAAGAATTCCGGATGGAGAACACGGCTGCTGGTCTGGCTCAAAAGCCGATGCTTGCGATTACGTCGGACGATGGACTTGCGCCGCACACCGACAGTCTGGTGAAGGAGATCGAAGCCAAGGGCGGGCACAAAGTGACGGTGATGCATATGGCCACCGATCATAGCTACTCCGATCACCGGATTGCGCTCGAGGGCGCTGTGATTACATGGCTGGATGGATTGCGTTGAAGAATGGTAACCAGTTGATGCCGGAAAATCCATACCGAGAAGAAGAGTTGATCCACGGAAAGACGATGAGGCCTCGTTTGATCCGAGAAGGTTCCGTGCTGGTGCTCAGCATTCTCGGCGCGCAAAAGATGTCAGCTGACGAAGTGAACGAGTGGATTCGCATGGCCCGCGACCGTGAAATCTGAGGACGTGTCTGGATTGGGCCCCCTCCTCTAACGCGACTCCCAGCTCCCTACCGGCCTACACCCGAGACTGCAAAGCCGGCATTCGAGTAAACTTTTTCGCGAACTGCCAAGAGGCTTGGGGGGAAGGTGTTGGGAGCGCAATTGGCACGCTGTCGCAGCTTGCGCTCGGTTTCGGCCGAATGTGGGCCATTACTCAGGTCAGCAGTACCGTAAGCGCCAGCATCTGGGAGCCGTAGAGCGGCTGGTTACACCAGTTTGGTCTTCTTGACCGGCAGTTCGCGGATGCGCTTTCCGGTTGCCGCGAAGATGGCGTTGCAGATGGCCGGCGCCATCACGGGAACGCCCGGCTCGCCAACGCCGGCCGGTGTTTCGTTGCTCGCTACGATGTGAACGTGCGTCTTGAGCGGAGCCTCTGACATTCGGGCTACCGGGTAGTTGTGGAAGTTGGACTGCTGTATCTTGCCGTCCATCGCGGTGATCTCGCCCATTAAAGTGAGGCTGGTTCCGAATACGGCCGCGCCTTCAAATTGCGCGTTGACGCGATCGGGATTTATGATGCGGCCAGGGTCCGCGGCAATATCCACGCGCTGGATGTGAAGCTGCCCGCGTTGGTCAACCTCTACTTCGACTACCGCGGCAACGTACGTATTGAAAGACCAGTGTGAGGCGATTCCGAATCCATGGCCCGGTGAAGACTTCTTGTTGGCCCAACCGGATCGCTCAGCCGCGAGTTCGATTACGCGGCGCCACCGTCCGGTGTCGAGCGGAAACTGATCCATTTTGTCGCCGGCCTTCGCCAGGTGGGGACCGTCCTCTTTCATATTCATCTTGCGGGACTCGCCCAGCAGGTCGAGCATGTATTCCACGCGGTCGCGATTGGCCGCGGCAGCCAGTTCATCGGTGAAAGATTGGACGGCGAACGCATGGTAAATATTCGAGACCGATCGCAGCCAGCCGATGCGTACGTGATTCTTCACGGGGCCGTTCTCGGCGCGCTGATTGGCGATCTCGTAGGGTACGTTGATCCAACCCATTTCCATTTCGAATCCGGCGGCGTAGTCGGCGTTCGGCGCAAACATGTTCCCGATGCTTGGAAAAACGCTGCGCTGCAGCCATGCAGTGGGACGGCCTTTGGCGTCAGTAGCGGCCTTCATGTACATGCCGGCGACGCTGTGATAATAGTCGAAGTGTAGATCGTCCTCGCGGCTCCAGGTCACCTTGACGGGCTTGCCGATTTTCTTCGAGAGAAGCGCGGCCTCGGCCACGTAATCCGGTTTTGATTTTCGTCCAAAGCCTCCGCCCAGAAGAGTGACATGGCAGGTGACATCTTTCTTGTCTATTCCAAGTGTTTTCGACACGATGTCCTGCGCGGCTTGTGGATCCTGCACCGCGGCGTAGGCTACCACTTTTCCGTCTTTGAATTCGGCCACAGCGGCGGGCGGTTCCATGGGTGCGTGGGCCAACAAAGGCACGTAGTACGATGCTTCATGAACTTTGGAGGCGTGCGCGAACTCCGCGTCCACGTCGCCTGCGTTGCGCACTACTTTGCCGGGCTTTCGCGCAGTATCGAGCAGTTGTTTCTTGTAGGCTTCCGATTCGTAGGCTGCGTTGGGGCCGAGATCCCATTCGATCTTCAGTTTCTTGCGGGCCTGCATCGCGGTCCAGGTGTTGTCGGCGATCACGGCCACGCCTCCGAGAGGTTGAAAACCGTAGGGAAGCTTCAAACCGTCCATTGTCACCGTCTGCTGAACGCCGCGCATTTTACGGGCCTCGGCATCGTCAACCGAAACCAGCTTGCCGCCGAATACCGGAGGGTGCTCGATAGACGCATAGACCATGCCGGGCATTTTGGCGTCGATGCCGAACTTGCCGCGGCCGGTGCACAGATCATCCAGATCGATGATCGGCATGTCTTTGCCGATGTAGCGATACTCGGAGGGCGATTTGAATTTGAGATCTTCCTTCTTAGGAACGGGCTGCGCGGCGGCTAGAGCGGCCAGTTCGCCGAAGCCTGCCTTGCGTCCTGACGGCGCATGCACCACTTCATGCAGCTTTACGTGGCATTCCGCGGCGGGAACGTTCCATTTGGAAGCCGCGGCGCTTTCCAGCATGGTGCGCGCGGTTGCGCCGGCCTCGCGGAAGGCTGTATGGAAATTCGTAATGGAGCAGGAGCCGTCGGTATTCTGATCGCCATATTTCGGGTCGCCGATGGCCTGCTCAACCTTGCAGCGCTTCCAATCCGCATCCAACTCGTCGGCGGCAATCATGGGAAGCACGCTGCGAATGCCGGTTCCCATTTCGGAGCGGTGGGCGATGATCACCACGGTTCCATTGGGTTCGATACCTAGATAGACGCTGGGATGGAACGAAGCGTTGTCCACTTCCGCGGCGCCCAAGGCTCGATCCAGAACGGGCGCGCCGATAATGAGCGCACCGGCCGATACGAAACGTTCCAGGAATCCTCTGCGGCTGACTATTTGAATCGTGTTCATGCTTTCACCCCCGCCGCCTGCTTGATGGCTTGCCGGATTCGTTGATATGTTCCGCAGCGGCAGATGTTGCCCTGCATAATTTCGTCGATATCGTGATCCGTCGGCTTCGGTTTATCCTTCAGCAGCGCGACCGCCTGCATGATCTGCCCGCTCTGGCAATAACCGCACTGCGGAACATTGTTGCTCTTCCAGGCTTGCTGCACCGGATGATCGCCATGCGCGGCCAATCCCTCGATGGTGGTGACACTTTTGCCGGCCGCATCTTTCATCGATGTGGAACAGCTTCGTGCGGCCGCGCCATCTAGATGGACCGTGCACGCGCCGCACAGCCCCATGCCGCAACCATACTTGGTCCCGGTCATGTCGAGGACGTCGCGCAGATACCACAGCAACGGCATTTCGGGATCGCCGTCGAACTGGCGGGCGGCCCCGTTCACTTTGAGTTGAATCATCGTCGATCTCCTGATGGTGCGCTGTAAGTTCTAAGTCCTAGGCTACAACGAATGGCGGGAGGCGGGGGGACTATTGAAGAAGCAGGGAATTGGTGCTGCGCCGGGCCAGTGACCGGTCAAAGGTCACTATTGAACCTCCACACTCGCCGGCGAACGCGGTGAGATAGGCGTCGGCCCAGAGCTTGGGCGACGCGTGAGCGCTGGACGACAGTCCCCGAAACACCCGTTCCACGGCCGGTGGTTCTGAGATGAATTCCACGCGCTCGTCGCCCGCGAGAATGTCGTATGCGTTCCAGGCCTGCTTCATGCTGAGCGGCTTGCCGTCCATGGCTGTCGATGTTGTGAGCAATCGAAGAAGACTCAATTGCGTCATGCGGCAGAAGCCAATGGCTCCCGGCTCCCGCTCCCACCAATCGAAAGCTGCTGTCTGATGGACGTGTATGACTGCCAGCGCCATCCAGACGTTGACATCAGGGAAAACCAAGCTCATAAATCTCTTCGTTTGTGAGGGAGAATGGTTTTCTTGGGGTCGACACCACGGGACGGTCGAGCTTCAAGCGACCTTTCCGTGACGCGGGTGGCGCAACGGTTTGCTCAATGGCCGCCAGGATAAGCGAACGTGCCGAGCAGCCCCTCTTCGCTGCTTCTGCGTGGAGCTTCCGGTGCAGGCTACGTGGGATATCGATGCTGGTCCGAACGCTGTCTGGCTTCATCCACTACTCATTCTGGCAGGCCCGACTTAAATAAGTCAAACCTATCATGGAAAACCGAGCTCATAGATCTCTTCGTTCGTTATGGAAATGGGCTTCCCTGTGCGTCGGACCAGACCATGTTCCAGACTGAGCCGACCCTTCCTCGGCGGCGTGGGCACAATGGCTTGCTCAATCGCATTGACCATCAATTGCCGCATCGAGCAACCCCTGAGCTTGGCTTCTTCATGCACTCTGCGATGCAGATCGCGCGGAAGATCGACACTGGTCCGGACGTTCTTCGATTTCATGGTCTGATTCCAGCTTAGTCCAAGCGCTTTCGGAAACGCATCGCGCTCAGCGAAAGAATCACAACGCCGAAAACCGCCAGCGCCACAATCTGCGGCCACAGCACCGTTACGCCCGTGCCTTTCAGGAACACGCCGCGCACGATCTCGATGAAGTAGCGCAGAGGATCGAGCAGTGTCAGGAATTGAATGGATTCCGGCATGTTACGGATGGGGAAAGCGAAACCGCTCAGCAGGAAAAAGGGCTGGAAAAATAGAAACGTCGTCATCATGGCCTGCTGCTGGGTGCGCGAGATGGTGGAGATGAACATGCCGGCGCCTAGCGTGGTCATCAGGAACAGGATGGCGCAGGCGAATAAGAAAAGTACGCTCCCGCGAAACGGGACGTGGAACATGAGGAGCGCGACCGCTATTACCAAAACTGTATCCACCAGGCCGACCAGCGCGAAGGGCAGTGTTTTTCCGAGCATCAGCTCGATGGGGCGTATGGGCGTCACCATCAACTGCTCCATGGTTCCAATTTCTTTTTCCCGTACAATCGCCATGGCGGTGAGCATCAAAGTGATTTGCATGATGATATTCACCACGATGCCCGGGACAAAATAGTTGCGGCTGAGCAAATCCGGATTGAACCAGGCACGGGCTTCGAGATTCAATTGAGGCACGCCGGCATGCACGGGACCGGGGGCCATTCGCGCGGCCAGGCGACTCCTGGTTTGCACGTTCAAGGCCTCGGCGGAGAAATTGGCGACGATGGAAGACGCGTACCCGGAAACGATGGAAGCGGTGTTGGAGTTGGTTCCATTGATCAGAATCTGAACAGCCGTGGAGCGGCCACGCTCAATATCCCGCTCGAATCCCGGCAGGACGCGCACCACCATATCCACTTTGTTCGCATCCAGCAGTATTTGTACTTCGCGATCGTTCGATGGAGTGGCCCGAATCTCGAACCGCCTGGAACCCTGGAACGCTGCCAGCAGTTCGCGGCTCTGGGGAGTGCGGTCCTGATCCATCCAAGCCATGGTGGCGTGTTCCACGTCGAGATTCACTGCGTAGCCGAAGATCAGCAATTGAATGATGGGCGGCAGGAACAGCATGGTCCGCATGCGAGGCTCGCGAAAAGCCTGCCGGAATTCCTTGCGAATGATTTCCATCAGCCGTTCTCGCATTGGTTCATGCCACCCTTTGTTTCATTTTTCGAGACGCGGCCCAAAATACCAGCCCCGCGTACGCTACCAGCATGCTGACCTCGCCCCACAGAACCCGGATGCCGACGCCCTTCAAGAACACACCGTTCAGAATGGTGACGAAATAGCGCGCGGGCACGATGACGCTGATCGCCTGAATCACTTTCGGCATGTTCTGTATGGACCAGATAAATCCAGAGAGCAAGTAGCCCGGCAGAAATGAGCTGAGCATCCCCAATTGAAAGGCCAGCATTTGCGAGCGCGCCGAGGCGGAGATGAAGATGCCCCAGCTCAGCGCTCCGAACAGAAAAAGGCAGCTGGTGAAGAACAGGAACCAGACGCTGCCGCGGAACGGCACTTGAAAAATGAATACGCCCACGATGACGCAAATCAGCATGTCCGTGATCCCGAGGGCAAAATAGGCGAGCAGTTTGCCTAGCACCAGCTCAGTGGGCCGCACCGGCGTGGACAGCAGTTGTTCCATGGTGCCGTTTTCCCACTCGCGCGCGATGGTGAGTGAGCTCAACATGGACGCGATGATCATCATGGTGACGGCGATGAGCCCAGGGACGATGAAGTTCTTGGATTTGAGATCGCTGTTGTACCAGACGCGGATGCGCGCGTCTATCGGTACGCGCATCGGCTGCCCGCCCAGACGGACTTGGGCGTCCGAGCGCAACTGCGCAGCGTATACCTGGACCACGGATTGCGCGTAGCCGAGCGCGATGGAAGCGGTATTTGAGTCGCTGCCATCCACCAGCAGTTGGACGTCGGCTTGCTGGCCGGCCAGCAAGTGGCGGGCGTAATCTCGCGGCACAACCAAGCTCAACAGAATGGAGCTTTTGTCGATAGCCCGCTCGGCGGTCTTGTAGTTGTTCACGACGCCGAGAATCTGGAAATAAGTGGACCCGCGAAATTGATCGATCAACTCGCGGCTCTCCGGGGTTTTATCCAGGTCGTAGACGTAGGTGGGAATTCGATCTACATCCAGCGTAAGAGCGTAGCCAAACAGCAACAGCATCACCAGCGGCAGGGCCAATGCCAGCGTAAGGCTTCGCACGTCGCGCACAATGTGCAGCAGTTCCTTCCTGGCTACGGTCTTCAGCCTGCGAAAATTCATGCGGCTTTCCTCTCTTCCTGCTCGATCCTGGCGACGAATACGTCTTCCATGGAGGGATCGATCGGTTCGAGGATCGTTATGGCGATCCCGGCTTGCTGCAGCGCCGCGCGGACTTGAGGAATCGCGCGGGAGGTGTCGGATACCGTTACGTGTAACCCTCCGCCAAAAACGGCCACGTCAGAAACTCCCTCAAGCTTCTCCAGCGTCTGCATGCTTCCGAGGATGTCGGATACTTCGAGACGCAGCAGATAGTGGCCTTGGAGCGACTGCTTTAGCTCGCCCGGAGTTCCGAGCGCGATGATCTTGCCGCGATACATCAGCGCCAGGCGATGGCAGTACTCGGCTTCATCCATGTAATGCGTGCTGACGAAGATGGT
>DASYNU010000152.1:0-50209 GCA_036008345.1 Bryobacteraceae bacterium | reverse complement strand
CACCATGGTCGAGCATTTCCCGAATCGCGCTCTTGTTCGCTTTCGTCAACGAGCACTGCACCACGATTCGGGGTTGCACGACGGTCCAAATTTCCGCGATGACTGGGTCCTGTTTCAGGTCTTGCTTCTCAGGGGAAGGTTTTTCCGCGCACTTGGCAGCATCATTTTCTGAAACGGAGCTTGAATGATGCTGAGTAGCCAGAGAATCCAATTCAACCCCCGAAGGGGTTCCACTCCCCGAAGGGGATTCAGTAATAGATGCACCCTTCGAAGCTCCCTCAAATGCTCCCTCAGAAGCTCCCTCATTTTCGGCGGTAACTGGCTGATTCGTGCACTTTGGGGAAGCTCCCTCACTTTCGGCTACAAGCTCAAGAAAGCATTGCCAGGTCTTGCAGCTATTCCAGAGGACCAAATAAGCGGAGGACGTCGGACCGCGGTGAGTCACCTCGATCGCCCGCAGGTGCTTAAGATGCCGAATCCAGCCCTCGACCGTACTCACGCCGGCGTGCAGTTCTGTGGCGATGCGCTCCTGGCCCGGGAAGCAGCCCCTGGGGAGTTTGGAGTATCGCTGTAGGAGTCGCAGGCAGGCGAAGGCGCCACGAAGTGAATAGCGGCTTGGTCCGGTCCCACTCGGTCCCTGAAGCCACGCCGTTTCGCCCTTTCTCCGTCCCGGTGCGGTCCCATTCGCAAACGAATCTCCTGCTGACAACTTACGTGTTTTCTTTTGGGGAGTGGTGGGCCCGACAGAACTCGAATCTGTGACCTCTACCGTGTCAAGGTAGCGCTCTAACCAACTGAGCTACGGGCCCGGGGGATCTCCAGGAGGTATTTTAACTATATCACTGTCCGAAATCCCTCCTAAGGGGATTGCCTGTTTTTACCGATAGATACTGGTAGGCCCCATGCTCCGCTCTCTGTCCGTTTTGACTCTGCTGCTAGCTCCCGCGGTTGTGAGCGCGCAGACTGATCCAGCGTTGCTGCGATTCATTCCACCCAACCCAAAGGCCATCATCAGCCTCGACTGGAAGACACTACGGGCTACCCACATAGGTATCCTGCTCCGCGAAAAGTACGTGGACGCCGATCCCAGTTCCGCCATTCCCGGCGCGGAATTTCTGGACGATGTGGACCGCGTCATCATCTCATCGCCTGGCCGCGCGCATGACGATGAAACATCCGAACCGCCCATGCTGGTGGTGGTTCGCGGCCATTTCGACCTGGCCAAGGTCCGCAAAGTCCTGGCCGATCATGGTGCCAAGCCGCAGCTTTTCAATTCCATCCAGGTGTATCGACCCCAAGGCAAGAACAGCCGGGACATGGCTTTCGTTTTGATAGACGCGCAGACTATCCTGGCCGGGGACGCCGCATCCATATTCGCGAGCCTGGAACGGAGTGCGAATCCGGCGCAAGCCGATGCTGGGTCGCTGCTGACACGCGCCGCGGAAATGGATTCACGCTACGACCTCTGGGTGCTTATGTCAGGATTACAAAGCATGGGCAGTGATCGCTTGATGGGTCTGTTGGCAGGCGGAGGTTTGCAATCGGAATCGCGAAGTTTTGAGGCCGGAATCTCCTTGCGGAATGGCCTGGCGGCGGATATCTCATTGATATTTCCTTCTGAGCCCGAGGCTCGAAGCATGGCGTCGGAATTCTCAAAACTGATAAAGGCCGCCGTCAAGGACAAAGTCGGCGGTCCAGCCATGCTTGATCTGGAGAAGAGATTGAAGGTTGTCGCCGAAGGCGCGGCCACCAAAATCAGTCTTCGCATGACGCCACCGGAGTTTGAGAAGAACGCACAGTTGTTCGCGGCCGCCCGCCAGCAACCGGTCGTCGCGGCGGCCACTGTCAAGCCGGCTGAGGCCATGCCGGAGCCACCCAAACTGGCGCCCCCGATGATCCGGATAGAAGGCTTGGACGAGGGTCCGCGCGAGATCCGCATGAAGCCCGAGCGCCCTTAGCAGGATTCCTGCAATAGCCCGAACCTGCTAATATCTGCGTTATGGCCAAAGGAAAACGCGAGCTGGTGGAAGTGCGCTGCCCGTGCTGCGAAGCGACACTCCAAATTGATCCCGAGCTCAAGGCCGTCATCAGTTACAGCGAACACAAAAAACCTCCCGCCATTGAGGACATCGGCGCGGCCGTCCAAAAGCTCAAGGGAGAGGAAGCTCGGCGCGATGAAGTGTTCCAGAAATCTTTCGCGCAGCACAAGAGCCATCAGCAGGTGCTGGAGCGAAAATTCGACGAGCTGCTCAAGCAGGCCAAGGATAATCCGGACGCCCCGCCGCCCAAAAACCCATTCGATTTCGACTAATGCGTGTGACTTTACCCCGTTTGTGACTTTGCTTGGTAGTGTACCGGGCAATCCTAGTCCAGCTCATCCAGGCTAGTTGGTAGGCATACCTAAGGTAAATCCCTCTATGTGCGTGGCTGAAAAGGCCGAATAATGAAGTAGTGCCAACGGACTACGAAAGGGGCCGGACAGGCCGTACACTATGAGAAAACGATTGCTTGTGAGTGTTGCTTTCGCCGCAGTGGGATTGGCGGCCGCGCTACCAGTAGGCGAAAAGCTTGAGTTATCCGCTCCAGTCGCTCTGATCGGATTTGGGTTAGGTGGGCTCTTGATCGGCTATGCCCTCAGCATGTTCCTGGACGTTTTCCTCGCCAACGCCAGCGATAACACCACACCCGAAAGTTAGGCCGGTCCAGCTTCGCGTTCCTGCGATAGAATCGTATGGATGAGCGATCTGGTTCAAACAAGTAAAGACGGCGAAGTTGGCATCCTCACCGTAAACAATCCGCCGGTGAACGCATTGAGCCCCGGTGTTCCCGAAGGAATCGTCGCAGGCCTGGAACAATTTGAAAAGGATGACACCGTAAAGGCCATCGTGTTGATCGGTGGCGGCCGCACCTTCATCGCGGGTGCGGATATCAAAGAGTTCGGCAAGATCACATCGAGTGGCGATCGGCGCAAGGGTCCGGGTTTCCTGGGCGTGCTGGATCGCGTGGAGAGCTATCCCAAACCGATCGTCGCAGCGATTCACGGCACCGCGCTCGGGGGTGGTCTCGAGACGGCTATGGCGTGCCATTATCGCGTGGCGGTCCCGTCCGCGCAGGTGGGCCAGCCGGAAGTCAAACTCGGAATCATTCCGGGAGCAGCGGGAACGCAACGGCTCCCACGCCTGGCCGGCGTTGCCAAGGGTGTAGAAATGTGCGCCGCAGGCGATCCAATCGGCGCAAAGGATGCTCTCGAATCCGGCGTAGTGGATCAGATAGTAGAAGGCGATCTGCTGCAGGGCGCGCTGGCTTTCGCACGCACCAAGATCGGAACGCCGCCACGCCGCACACGCGATTTGAACGGCAAGCTTGGCAACGAACAATCCAACGCACCCATTTTCGCGTTCGCACGCGATGCTGCCCGCAAGAAGGCGCGCAATCTGATGGCGCCGCAAGCAGCTATCGACGCCGTGGAGGCTGCTACCAAGCTGCCCTTCGACGAAGGCGTGAAACGCGAAGCCGAGCTGTTCCAGGAATGCCTCTTCTCCGACCAATCCAAGGCTCTGATCCACGTTTTCTTTGGTGACCGTGAAGTGGGGAAGATCCCGGGCATTTCGAAAGACATCGCGCAGATTCCGGTGAACCAGGCAGCCGTGGTTGGCGCGGGTACCATGGGCGGCGGCATCGCGATGGTTTTCGCGAATGCGGGAATTCCGGTGCTGCTCAAGGAAACCGATCAGGCCGCGCTCGATCGCGGGCTCGCCACCATTCGTAAGAACTACACGAATTCGGTGAAGAAGGGCCGCTTCTCGCAAGAAGAAATGGATAAGCGTATGGCCCGCATCCGGCCCACGCTGACCTATGAGAACTTCAGCGGCGCGGATATGATCGTGGAAGCCGTTTTCGAAGGTATGGTTCTCAAGAAACAGATTTTTGGCGAGCTGGATAAAGTAGCGAAGCCGGGCGCGATTCTGGCTTCCAACACGTCCACGCTGAACATCGATGAGATTGCTTCCGCCACATCGCGGCCGGAATGGGTGATCGGCACGCACTTTTTCAGCCCGGCGAATGTGATGCGGCTGCTCGAAATCGTGCGCGGCAAGGCCACTTCGAAGGAAGTGATCGCCACGTTGATGGCGCTATCGAAGAAGTTGGGTAAAGTCGGCGTGCTGGTGGGCAACTGCCGAGGATTCGTCGGCAATCGCATGTTCGCGCCCTATCGAAGAGAGGCCCAGTTCCTGGTGGAAGAAGGCGCAACCGTGGAAGCTGTAGATCGGGCGCTGTACGATTTCGGCATGGCCATGGGGCCAGTGGCCACAGGTGACCTGGCTGGCTTGGACGTGGGCTGGCGCATCCGAAAAGAGTACGGAGAAACCCGCGACACGAGCGTCCGGCAGCCGATCCTGGAAGATCGCCTGTGCGAGATGGGACGCTACGGGCAAAAGACCGGCGGAGGTTGGTACAAGTACGATGAGAATCGCCGTCCGATGCACGATCCGGAAGTGGATAAGTTGATCGACGAAGTACGCACGGAAATCGGAAGGACGCCGCGCGAGATCAGCGCGGAAGAGATTGTGGAACGGACCATCTACGCGCTGGTGAATGAAGGCGCGCGGATTCTGGAAGACGGGTTCGCGCTGCGCGCAGTGGACATCGATATTATTTACATCAACGGCTACGGGTTCCCCGCCTATCGCGGCGGACCAATGTGGTACGCCGACACCGTGAGTCTGAAGAAAGTCTACGATCGCATTCGCGAGTTCGAGAAGGAACACGGCGCGCTTTGGACGCCGGCCCCGTTGCTGAAACAACTAGCCGAAGAGGGCAAGACATTCGCCGACTTCGACAAGAAGGTTGCGGCCACCGCCGCGTAACGCCTGGCTTGGAGGAAAATTCATGCGAGAAGCAGTAGTGGTGGCCAGCTCACGCACCGCGCTGGCGAAGTCGTATCGCGGTTCATTCAATATGACGCGTCCGGAGGACCTGGCCGCGCATTGCATGCAAGATGTCCTGCGCAAAACGCCGGCGCTTGATCCCGCAGAAATTGGCGACGTGATCCTGGGCTGCGCACAACCGCACGGGATGCAGGGATCGAACGTGGCGCGGGTTTCGTCTATTCTTGCCGGGCTGCCTGTTACGGTGGCGGCCACTACTGTAAACCGATTCTGCTCTTCGGGCCTCCAGGCCATTGCCATGGCCGCGCACCAGATTGTGAATGAGGACGCGGATGCGGCCATCGGCGGAGGAGTTGAAAGCATCAGCATGACGGAACGTAGCGGCAATCCGCATCCCTGGGTGGCGGAACATTCGCCCGGAGTCTACATGGTGATGGGCGTAACAGCAGAAGTCGTCGCGAAGCGCTACAGAATCAGCCGGCAGGTACAGGATGAGTATTCATTGCTGAGCCAGCAGCGCACGGCACGCGCGCAACACGAAGGATTTTTCGAAGGCGAGATCGCGCCGATGAAGGTAACCCGCGCGCTGCTCGATAAAAAGACCGGACAGGTTAGCGGGACCGAAGAAGTTTGCGCGAACAAGGACGAATGCAATCGGCCCGATACTACGCTCGAAGGGTTGCTGGGCTTGAAGCCCTACTTCGATCCGGATAGCGGCGAAGGCACCGTGACGGCGGGTAACGCTTCTCAACTTTCCGATGGCGCCTCAGCTACTCTGCTGATGTCTCGCGAACGGGCCGACGCGCTGGGCGTTCCTTATAAGCTGATCTTCCGCGGCTTCGCGGTGGCAGGCTGCGAGCCGGACGAAATGGGTATCGGCCCGGTGTTCGCCGTTCCGAAACTGCTCGGCCGCAAGGGGCTCAAGGTTTCAGATATTGACCTTTGGGAATTGAACGAAGCCTTCGCAGTGCAAGTAGTGTACTGCCGTGACCGGCTAGGTATCGATCCTGAAAAATTGAACGTCAACGGCGGATCGATCTCGATCGGTCACCCTTTCGGGATGACAGGCTCGCGTATGGTAGGAACCATCGCAAACGAAATGGCACGGCGCAATGCGAAGTTGGGCGTGGTGACGATGTGCATCGGCGGCGGACAGGGCGCGGCTGGGTTGTTCGAGCTGGCGAACTAGTCGGTCGCGGAGCCGCGAACACACCACCCGGATGCATTTCGCCGTGACACACTCCTGCTGGCGTGAACTCATGGACGGGTACTAGCTGATCCGGCGGATGGTCTTGAACGAGATCTGCGACGACTACGAGAACGTCGATCAGATCATTCTGGCAAACGTGGCAAGAGATTGCGCCCAGCTCGGATTCGTCGTTGAGCGATCTCACATCGTTACTGCATTGGGAGAATTGATCGAAGATGGACTGGCCAAGGCATACTTGTTGTCAGGCACGAAGCCCGAAGAATTTCGGGGCGTGCCGTCACGTGATGTTGTGGAGGAAGACTTCAAGATGACCTCTTGGTGGCCTTTTGATGACGACGGCAACCCGGCCCCATAAACGATTGCGGGCAAGTTCGGTCACAATCACACCTTCACCAGCATCTTCCCCGTATTCTCCCCCTGCAACATCCCAATAAAAGCCTTCACCGTGCTTCCGAATCCCTCAACGATGTCCTCGCGATAGTGGATCTTGCCTTCCTTCAGCCATTGCGCCATTTGAGTGATTCCTTCGCCCCAATGACCCTGCCAGCGGGTCACGATGAAGCCTTCCACCTTTAGTTGCTTCACCAGAACAAACGGCAGCAGCCGAGGGCCCGGGTCCGGCTTTTCGAGGTTGTACATGGAAATCTGGCCGCATACCGAGACTCGTCCAAACACGTTCAGCAACGGAAACAAGCAATCGGTGATGGCGCCGCCCACGTTATCGAAATAGCAATCGATTCCCAAGGGGCAGATTTCCTTCAGCTTGGCCGTGTAATCGGAACAGGATTTGTAATTGAACGCCGCATCGAAACCCAGATCGTTCACCAGCCAGTGAACCTTTTCTTCCGTGCCGGCGATTCCAACCACGCGGCAACCTTTAACTTTTGCGATCTGTCCCACCAGCGACCCAACTGCGCCGGCCGCGCCCGATACCACCACCACCTCGCCCGGCTGTGGCTTGCAAATCTCCAGGAATCCGAAATACGCCGTCATCCCAGGCATTCCAAGCACGCCGAGGGCGGTGGAGATTGGGGCAAGATTCGGATTGAGTTTGTGCAGCATCTGGCCCTCCACCACTGCATATTCCTGCCAACCCCAATTCCCCAGGACAAAATCGCCGGCCGCGAATCCGGCGTGGTGCGATTCCACAACTTGCCCCACCGCGCCGCCGACCATAGTGTCGCCGATGTTCACGGGGTCGGCGTAGGATCGTACCCCGGTGATGCGTCCACGCATGTACGGGTCCACCGAAAGATAGAGGGTCTTTACCAGCACCTGATCCTCGCCGGGCTTGGGCATAGGAGTTTCCACAAGCGCAAAATCAGACTCCTTCGGCATCCCCACGGGACGCGCGGCGAGTTTGAATTGCCGGGCTACATTGGGCAGAGATCGAACATTGGTAGGCGCCATAGGTCTCTCATTATGTCACGCACTATCTCAATTTGCCGCACTGCTATGGATTGAGTTATGGGTTGGGCTTTGGGGAGACCTTGGGCGTCTCGCCCGGAACAGGCGCGGGCGGTTGCTTGGCCATTAAATCGGCGGCGGAAGGCAGCGCGGATGTGTCCCATCCGCCGCCCAGTGCCTTGATCAACGCCACGCTCGCGGTCATTCTTCTCGACAGCAGATTCACGGCGGTAGTTTCATTGGTAAGCGCGACACTCTGGGCCGTGATCACCTCTAGATAAGTGGTGATGCCGCCGACATAGCGGTTGTTGGCAAGTTCGAGCGAGCGTTGTGCGCTCTTCACCGCAGCAGCCTGGATTTTAGCCTCTTCTTCGAGAACACGCAGCGCCGCGAGATTATCTTCCACGTCCTGGAACGCGGTGAGCACGCTCAACCGATACGCGGCGACTGTGGCATCGTAGGTGGCGATGGCCTGATCGGTGGTGGCTCGGCGCCGTCCGGCATCGAATACAGTTTGAAGAAGCGATGCTCCCAGAGACCAAAATCGGCTGGGCCACTGGATCAATGTTGTGATCGCGGAGCTTTCCAGGCCTCCCGAGGCGCTCAGTGAAATGGTGGGATAAAACGCCGCCATCGCTACACCGATTTGTGCATTCGCGGAGGCCACATGGCGCTCGGCGCTGGCGATATCCCCTCGGCGTTCCAGTAATTCTGAAGGCAGCGCGATGGGGATAGCAGGAGGCTCCTCGTGGAGAGGCGCCAGTTCAATGGTGAGCTCCGAGGGTGATTTGCCGGTCAGCACGGCGATGGCGTGCTCCAGTTGTGTACGTTGCACACCCAAATCGGCCGATTGCGCCCGCGTGGTCTCTAGCTGCGTCCGCGCTTGCTCCACATCCACTCCGGAGGCAATGCCCTGATTGTGGCGGGCGTTCGTAAGATCCAGGGCCTTCTGATAAGCGACTACCGTGGAATCGAGGAGCTGCTTCTCGGCATCCAGGCCTCGCAATTGGAAATAATCGGTAGCCAGCTCCGCATGCATGCTCAGCCGCATGGTTTCAAGATCCGCGGCGCTCGATTGCGCGCTAGCCACGTTGGCCGCGATATTGTTCCGGACGCGTCCCCAAGCGTCGATTTCATATGTCGCGTCGAACGGTATCTGGAAATCGTTGTGAGAGCCGGCGGGAAGCGCGAGCGCACTTCCAGAGGCGGTGCTGGTGACGGGCGCCGCGGACGTGGAACGATTGGTTGTCTCGTGCGCCCGCGTCGCCGAAGCTCCGCCCGTAACGGTGGGGTATAGATCGGCGCGAGCGATTCGAACGGCCGAGCGGGCTTCCCGGAATTGCGCTTCAGCTTGGGCGATATTTAGATTCGAAACTCGCACTTGCTCCTCAAGCGCGTTCAACCGGGAATCTTTATAAACTTCCCACCAGTTTCCGCGCAGCTTGTCATCCCGCGGTTCGCCGGGTTTCCAGAGATTCGCCTCTCTGAATTCGGGCGGCAGTTGTTCCTTGAACGCGGGAGGCGCGGGAGCAACCGGCCGGCTGTATTTCGGCCCCACCATGCACGCAGGAGTGAACACGGTCAGAGGGAGCAAAACGCCGCGGATGATTCTTAACTGCATCGGATACTCCTCATGCTTCTGATTCCGCCGGCGCAGGTTTCCCGAGTAGCTTGGCGCGGAACCTGGCGGTCCGCAGCCGCATCCGGTCCAAATACAAATAGATCACCGGCGTGGTGTACAGAGTAAGCATCTGGCTGAAGATCAGGCCGCCGACAATGGAAATGCCAAGCGGCCGGCGTAATTCAGAGCCGGTGCCTCCGCCGATCGCGAGCGGCAGTCCTCCCAACAAAGCAGCCATAGTGGTCATGGTGATGGGCCGGAAGCGCAGCACGCACGCCTGAAAAATGGATTCTTCCGGACTTTTGTTTTCCTTGCGCTCAGCTTCCAGCGCGAAATCGATCATCATGATGGCATTCTTCTTCACGATCCCGATGAGCAGAATAATGCCGATGAGCGCGATCACGGTCAGTTCCGTGTGCAGAAGCAGCAGCGCCAACAACGCGCCCACTCCCGCCGAAGGCAGCGTGGAAAGAATGGTGATGGGATGAATCAGGCTTTCGTAAAGCACGCCCAGAACAATATAGACAGCCACCAGCGCGGCGGCAATCAGGATTGGTTCATTCGAAAGCGATTGTTGAAAGGCTTGCGCCGTCCCCATGAAACTTCCATGGATATTGGCCGGCAGATTGACCTCGCGCTCGGTCTCTGCAATGGCAGTCACCGCGTCACCTAGCGCGGTGCCGATGGGCAGGTTAAACGAGAATGTCACGGATGGAAACTGTCCCTGATGATTTATGGAAAGCGGGGCAGTCTCCGATGCAAAATGCGAAAACGCGCTGAGTGGAACCTGCGCGCCATTGTTCCCGCGAACGTAAATCTGTTTGAGCCCATCGGGGTTTTCCCAAAATCGCTCGGAGGCTTCCATCACCACGTGATATTGATTGAGCGGCTGGTACATGGTGGAGACTTGGCGCTGCCCAAACGCATCGTAAAGCGTATCGTCGATGAGCTGGGCGGAAATGCCGAGGCGCGAAGCGGTGGCACGATCGATCACCAGCGAAGTTTGGAGTCCCTTGTTCTGCTGATCGGAATTTAAGTCGACGATTTCCGGCAGCGACTTCAGCTTGTTTTGCATAATCGGCGCCCAATGATTGAGATCCTGGACGCTATCGCTCTGCAAGGTGAATTGATATTGCGCGGCGCTGCCGCGTCCACCGATGCGAAGATCCTGCACCGGCTGCAGGTACAGCGTCGCACCCGGAATGCGTGCAGTTTGGCCCCGTAATCGTGCGATCACCTGATCGGCGGTATGTCTGTGGCGCTCGTTGAGCGGTTTCAAAGTCACAAACATAGTTCCCGTATTGATGCCGCGGCTGAAGCCGCCTGAGCCCCCGGTATAGGCGTTGAGGCTTTCCACGTCCGGGTCGAGCATTACCACGTTCACAATCTGAAGCAAACGCGTTTGCATGGCCTGGAAGGAAGTGGCTTGATCAGCCATAATCTGTCCGGAGAGCCGGCCTGTATCCTGCTGCGGGAAGAAGCCCTTGGGGATGATCACGTACAAATAAATGGTCAGCCCGATGGTGGAAAGCGTCACGAGAAGCATCAGTGGCTGGTGGCGCAACACCCACTGCAACGAGACTTCGTAGCCGCGATGAACCTTATTGAAGGTCCATTCGTTCAGCCGATAGAGGCGCCCGTGCTGTTCCCGTTGATGGCCCCTCAGCAGCTTCGCGCACATCATGGGTGTTGTGGTGAGCGAAACCACCAGCGAAATGAGGATCGCCACCGATAAGGTGACAGCGAACTCGCGGAACAAACGTCCCACGATGCCGCCCATCATAAGAATCGGAATGAAGACAGCTACCAGCGAAATACTGATAGAAAGCACCGTGAAGCCGATTTCCTGAGCCCCGCGAAGCGCGGCCTGCATGGGCGCCATGCCTTGCTCGAGGTAGCGCGTTATATTTTCGATCACGACTATGGCGTCGTCCACCACAAAGCCGGTCGCGATGGTGAGCGCCATCAGGGACAGGTTGTCCACGCTGTAGCCCAACAAATACATAACGGCGAAAGTGCCTACTAGCGATACGGGGACCGCAACGCTCGGGATAATAGTGGTCCGTACGCTGCGGAGAAAGATGAAAACTACCAGAATTACCAGGCCAACCGAGATCATCAACGTGTACTGCACGTCTTCGACGGAGGCGCGAATGGTGACGCTGCGGTCGAGCACCACGGAAAGATCGATCGCGGCGGGAATGGCGGCTTTCAACTGAGGGAGCAGTGAGCGGACGCGATCCACGGTGGCGATGATGTTGGCGCCCGGCTGCCGGAAGATGATCACCAATATGGCCGGCTTACCGTTTGCGATGCCGGCTACACGAATATCCTCCACCGAGTCCGAGACGTTGGCGATATCGGAAAGCACTACCGCGCCGCCGTTCTTGTAAGCCACCAGCAGCGGTTTGTAATCGCTGGCTTTCAGCAGTTGATCGGTGGTGCTGAGCTCAAAAACGCGATTCTGGATGGCCAGCTCACCCTTGGGACGATTTGCGTTTGCGCTTCCCAACATGGCGCGGACATCTTCCAGGTTAAGGCCGTAGTTGTTGAGCACCGTTGGATTGACGTCCACACGAACCGCCGGCAGAGCGCCGCCACCCACGAACACCTGTCCCACGCCGCTCACCTGCGAGAGCTTCTGCTGAAGAATGGAGGAAGCGTAATCGTAAAGCCGCGCGGTATCGATGGTGCTGGATGTAAGCGCCAGAAACAGGATGGGGGCGTCGGCCGGATTCACTTTCCGATAAGTGGGAGCGGTAGGGAGATTAGCGGGCAACTGTCCCCGCGCGGCGTTGATGGCCGCTTGCACATCGCGCGCCGCTGCATCGATGTTCCGCGTGAGATCGAACTGCATCGTAATGCTGGTACTGCCCAGATAACTGGTGGAAGTCATCTCCGTGATGGAAGCGATCCTTCCGAACTGGCGTTCCAGCGGCGTGGCGATGGAGGAGGCCATGGTTTCCGGACTCGCTCCGGGCAGCGCAGCCTGGACGGAGATGGTGGGAAATTCAACCTGCGGAATGGGGGAAACGGGCAGGAAGGTGTAGGCGATGCCGCCAGCTAGAGCCAGCGCCGTGGTCAACAGTGTGGTGGCGACGGGTCGGTTGATGAAGGGCGTTGAGATGCTCATAACGTCTGGCCGAAGCTCACGCGGCAGGGCATGGCCCTGCCCCACAATTGCTGATCAACTACATACTTGCCAAGTGGCGCGGGGCCACGCCCTGCGGAGGCTTCTTTGAGCATTAAGTTCATGCCTCGACCTCACGGCGCCGGAACCGGCGCGCCATACGATCGAATGCCAGATAAATCACGGGCGTGGTGTACAACGTCAGTAGCTGGCTGAAGATCAACCCGCCCACGATCGCGATCCCGAGCGGCCGGCGCAGCTCGGCTCCGGTGCCGGTGCCAAGCGCCAGCGGAACGCCTCCCAATAGCGCAGCCAGCGTGGTCATGATAATGGGCCGGAAGCGCAGCAGGCTGGCCTGATAGATGGCATCCAGAGGTTCTTTGTGTTCCTTGCGCTCGGCTTCGAGAGCGAAGTCGATCATCATGATCGCGTTCTTTTCTACAATTCCGATCAACAGGATGATGCCTATGAGCGCGATCACGCTGAAATCCTGGCCGGTCAGCATCAGAGCCAGAAGAGCGCCCACGGCGGCGGATGGCAGGGTGGAAAGAATTGTTAGGGGATGGATGTAGCTCTCGTAAAGAACCCCCAGCACGATGTACACCGTCACCACCGCCGCCAGAATCAGAATCGGCGTATTCGTCAACGAGGCTTGGAATGCCAGCGCGGTTCCCTGGAATCCTTGCTGGATGCTGGCCGGCATATTCAACTGCTTCTGCACTCGATCTACCGCCGTTACTGCATCTCCTAACGATTTCTTGGGCGCGAGATTAAAAGAAATGGTGACCGCGGGAAACTGGCCCTGGTGATTCACGGCCAACGCGGCTTTGTCCTGCTCAAAACGCGTGAAGGCGCTGAGCGGAACTTCGCCGTTCAAGGCCGACCGTATGTAAATGTCGCGCAGTGCGCCGGGACCTACCTGGAAGCTCGGCTTCACCTCCAACACCACGCGATACTGGTTGAGCTCGGTGAACATGATCGCGATCTGGCGCTGGCCGAACGCGTCGTACAGCGTGTCATCGATCATCTGCGGGGTGATGCCCAATCGCGAGGATGTGGCGCGGTCAATCACCAGGCGCGCTTGCAACCCACCGTTCTGCTGATCGCTCGCTACGTCCCGGAGCTCTGGCTCGGCCTGGAGTTTGCCCACAAAACGCGGAACCCAGTCGCTCAACTCCTTTACGTCGGGATCTTCCAGGCTGTATTGAAACTGCGTGCGGCTGACGCGATCCTCCACCGTGAGATCCTGGACCGGCTGCATGTACAACGTGATTCCCTCTTCGGCCGCGAGCTGAGGTTGTAGCCTGCGGATGATGTCGCTGGCACTGATTCCGCGTTCTTCGATGGGCTTCAAATTGACCAGAATGCGTCCGCTGTTAACGGTAGTGTTGGTGCCGTCGATGCCGATAAAGGAAGAAAGACTCTCCACCGCCTTATCTTTGAGGATTACCTTGGTCAAGGCTTGTTGCCGTTCAGCCATGGAAGTGAAAGACACCGACTGCGGGGCTTCGGAAATGCCCAGAATCACGCCTGTGTCTTGCACCGGGAAAAAACCCTTGGGGATGATGTAGTACAAATATCCGGTCAAGACCAGGGTGGCGAATGCCACGAAAAGCGTCTCGCCCTGGTGTTCGAGAACCCACCCCAATGTCCGTCCGTAAAACGCGATGATGGATTCGAAAACGCGCTCGGACTTTCGATAGAACCAGCTTTGCTCGGACTCGGGTTTGTGATGCAACAGCCGCGAGCACATCATGGGCGTCAACGTGAGAGAAACGACGGCGGAGATAAGAATAGTGGCGCTCAGCGTAATGGCGAACTCGCGAAACAGCCGCCCCACTACGTCGCCCATGAACAGCAGCGGTATCAGCACCGCAATCAACGAAACCGTCAGCGACAGAATGGTGAACCCGATCTGTTCCGCGCCCTTCAAAGCAGCCTGCAGCGCCGTTTCTCCCGCCTCGATGTAACGCGCTATGTTTTCGATCATCACAATGGCGTCGTCAACTACGAATCCGGTGGAGATGGTGAGAGCCATCAACGTAAGGTTGTTGAGGCTGAAATTGAGCATATACATAACGCCGAACGTTCCCACCAGAGACAAGGGAACCGCCACGCTCGGAATCACTGTGGCGGCAAGGGTGCGGAGAAACAGGAAGATCACCATCACCACCAGCGCGATGGTGAGCATAAGTTCGAATTCAACATCGCTTACGGAAGCGCGAATTGTGGTAGTGCGGTTGGTTAACACAGTTACGTCGACCGATGCCGGCAATGAGGCGCGGAGCTGCGGCAGCAGTTTAGTGATACGGTCCACCACGGCGATGATGTTGGCGCCGGGCTGGCGCTGGATATTGAGAATCACGGCCGGCGCCTGATTCATCCAAGCGGCTTGCCGGATATTTTCGGCGCTGTCAATTACTGTAGCGACATCCGAAAGAACCACAGGCGCACCGTTGCGATAGGCCACTACCAAAGGGCGGTAGTCCGCGCTGGTGAGCAACTGATCGTTCGCGCCGATGGTGTAATCCTGCAGCTTGCCGTCAAAATTTCCTTTGGCCTGATTCACGCTGGCGGCGGCTACGGAGGTTCGTAGATCCTCCAGGTTCAGCTTGTACGAGGAAAGCGCCGTTGGATTGGCTTGGATTCGAATGGCCGGCTTCTGCCCACCACTGATGCTCACCAAACCGACGCCTGATAACTGCGAGATTTTTTGCGCCAGACGCGTATCGGCCAAATCCTCAACCTTGGATAACGGAAGCGTGTTTGACGTCAGCGCCAAGGTCATAATGGGCGCGTCGGCGGGGTTGATCTTGTTGTAGATGGGCGGATTCGGCAGATTAACCGGCAGGAAATTGGAGCCGGCGTTGATGGCGGCCTGCACTTCCTGCTCCGCGACGTCGATGTTCAAGCTCAATACGAATTGCAGCGTGATGATGGAGCTTCCGGCGGAACTGATGGAGGTCATCTGGTTTAAGCCGGGCACCTCTCCGAACTGCCGTTCGAGCGGCGCGGTGACTGAGGAAGCCATTACCTCCGGACTCGCTCCCGGATAATAGGTCAGTACCTGGATGGTCGGGTAATCGACTTCCGGGAGCGCCGAAACGGGCAGCTCGCGGTAGGCAACGCTGCCCACAAGGACAAGACCCACCATCAGCAGAGCCGTAGCAACCGGTCGCTCGATAAACGGGCGGGACGGGCTCATGCGCTAACCTTTATGCCTGTCCGTGTGGCTTGCTCCCGTGGATTTCCCGGGGGGATGTGCGCTCTTCGGTGTGGAATTTCCGCCCCCTAGCGTGACTTTCGCACCTGGCTGCAGTTTGTCCACGCCGTCGATCACTACCATGTCGCCTGGTTCGAGACCGCTGTCGATGGCTGACTGATCGCCCTCGGTCAGGCTGGAGACGATATTGCGCACTTCCACCGTATCGTCCGGCTTCACCACGTAGACGTACATGGAATCCGGGCTGCGCTGGATGGCCGCCGCCGGAACGATCACGACATTCCGCTTGGTGTCGAGCAAAAGGCGCGCATTCACGAATTGGTTGGGGAAGAGCGTATTATCCTCATTGGGGAAACTGGCTTTGAACCGGACTGTTCCGGTGGTCTGATCCACCTGGTTGTCGATGGTGAGTAGCATTCCGTTCGCCAACTTTTTCTTCATGTCCCGATCCCACGCTTCGACAGGCAGCTTAGCTCCCGCGCGCATCTTTTGCGTCACCGCCGGGAGATTGTCTTCCGCAATGTTGAAAATTACGGCAATAGGTTGCAGTTGCGTGACCGCCGCCAGGCCGTTGGCATCGGCCGCGTGCACCATGTTGCCCTGATCCACCATGCGCAAACCGATTCGCCCGGTGAGCGGACTGTGAATGTCGCAATAGACAAGCTGCAGCTTCGCGCTGTCGATGGCGGCTTGGTCGCTCTTGATGGCGCCTTCGGATTGACGCACTGTAGCCACCTGCGTATCCAGCTGCTGTTTGGGGATGGCGTCCTGACTCATCAGAACCTGATATCGATTCAGGTCTACGTTGGCGTTGTTCAAGGTGGCTTGATCGCGCGCCATTAACCCTTCGGCTTGCTCCAGTTGAACCTGGTAGGGGCGCGGATCGATTTTTGCGATCAGGTCGCCCGCATGCACCAGCTGCCCTTCTTCAAATGCCACCTTGATCAGTTCGCCGTCCACACGAGTTCTGATGGTAACGGTATTGAACGCGGTTGCTAATCCCAACCCGTTGAGATACACACCCATGCTTCCACGGGCGGCTGTTGCTGTGACAACCGGAATTGCGCGGGAGGCCGGGCGCGCGGCCGATTTTGTGGCGGCCGCCTTCTGGCTGTTGTTGCGTTGAACCAGATAATAGCTCGAAAGGGCTATCACCAAAAATAGGACTAACCGGACCCAGACCCGGCTTTTCTTGCGCGGCTGGCCTGGGTCCGGCGAACGTCGCGGGGCGGGCTCAGGCAATGCAGTAGCGCGTATTTCTGGCGTGGTCATTTGGATTTGGAGCGTCCTGAAAATTCCCGTACTCTGGCTTAGTCTTAATTGACTCTCGAATCCTCGCAGACGTTACCCGTACAATGTTTCAAACCGAGACGCCCTGCGCGGTTGGCAACCGCGCGCAGGATTCCATCCCAATGCCGCTTAGTTTTCCCACCTGAGGAACTGGGCCCCTCGTGGGGCAGGGCCATGCCCTGCCCACCGTCTCTTGATCCGGCTGGCGTAATCCAACGGAGGAGCCGGGTTTACGCGACCGGAAAGCGAGTCGCCCAGAACCCCGGCAGGGCATGGCACTGCCCCACGGCGAATCCGTCTAAGTAGTTGAAAAAGTGGAGGGTAAGAACCTGGAAACGTTCCTTATTGATAATGTTTGACCTTCATGTTATCTGTAGATATGGCCTCGACTGTCTGGAAAGGGCACCTTACTTTTGGGCTGGTTTCGTTTCCTGTGAAGCTGTTCACCGCCGCGCGCGGCGACAGTATCAGTTTCAATCAGCTCCACAAAACCGACAACTCTCGCATCAAGCAGGTGATCTACTGCCAGGCGGAGGACAAACCCATCCCGCGCAGTGAAATCGTGAAGGGTTACGAATATGAGAAGGATCGCTACGTAGTCATCGAGGACGAAGAGATCAAGAGGATGGCGCCGCCGTCCGCGAAGGTGATGGAGATCCTCGAATTTGTGAAGACCACCGAAGTGGATCCCATCTATTTCGAGAGTTCTTTCTACATGGCGCCCGATGACGCCGGCGAAAAGCCCTACGCGTTGCTTTATGACACTCTGAAAAAAACCGGCTTTGTGGGCGTGGCTAAAATCGCGATGCACAATCGCGAGCATATTGTGATCTTCCGGCCGGGAACAACCGGCCTCATGATGCACACCATGTATTTCGCCAATGAAGTTCGCAAGGTGGAAGAGTTCCGGACGGACACCAGCCTGGTTAAAGAACAGGAAGTGAAGCTGGCGGAAATGCTGGTGCAATCCCTGGCCGCACCATTTGAACCCGAGAAATATAAAGACACTTACCGTGAGAATCTGCAAGCGCTGATTGAAGCCAAGATCAAGGGCCAGGAAGTGGTGACGCCGCCGCAGGCCGAACCAGCCAAAGTCATCGACATTATGGAAGCGCTCAAAAAGAGCCTGGCGATTGCGAAGAAGCCGGTGGCGTCGGAAGCGGAAGCGCCAAAGCAGAAGGCGGAAGGCAGAAAGCAGAAGGCGGCGAGATAGCCGCGGAGCATTTAAGAATCCAGAATTCAGGAGTCAGAATGAAGCAGGTGGTGCGGCGCCATGCGCCGCAGTTTTCAACAACTCTTCCGCATACAGCGCTCCTGCCGCCGTCTCCTCGTGTTTGAAAAATACGTAAACGTCCTGTCCCTGCTTCAGCAACTGTTCGGCTCGCGTGGCGATCTCTTGGCGATCCTCCGCGGAGTACTCCGGCATCCGTAGCCGCGAGTAAACAAAGTTGGCTGTGATCACTTCCGGAATCGTCAGCTTTTCAGATTCCGCCAAGCATAACGCCACTCCGTGTTTTTCTAGCAGCCGATACACCGGATCCACTAGCCATGACACATGCCGAAACTCGAAGGCATACCGCATATCCGGTGGAAGCGTACTCAAGAATTCGGCCAGCAATGTTTCGTCGCACTTCATCGCCGGAGGGAGCTGAAATAATACGGGGCCTAGACGCCGGGCCGCCCGCAACGGATCGATGGCCTTGAAAAATAGCTCGGTGAACTCGGATGGCTTCAACCTCTGGATGTGGGTGATCCGCATGTGAGCCTTGAGCGGAAATACAAATCCCGGACGTGTTTCATTCACCCAATTCTCGAGCGTAGAGACGGATGGCAGGCGGCGGAAGGTGTAGTTCACCTCCACAGCGTTCAGCCGGCCGGAGTAGTAGCCGAGAAATTTCTTGGATGGGAGCTTTTCGGGATAGAAATCTGGTTTCCAACTGGTGTAGGCGAATCCCGACGTGCCGGCGTAGAGATTTGGCATGTTAGTCTCGCATCCTGTCTGATTGCGCGACATCCGCAAAACTGATCCGCGACGGGGAGGGAGCGTAAATAGATAGCCGATTCATAAGGTTGTGGTGCGCTTCCTGCCGGTCGCGGTTCGGAAACTGCGCCGCACGCCCAATCCTATTGCGCATCCCACGAAACAGGGGAAGCATCCAATACAATAGTTTAAGCTAGTGTGACACCGCAAACCCCTAAGAAACGCTCATCCGAGCGGCTGCGTGAATTGTGGCCGGACATCAGGGAACTGATCCGCCCGCGTCGCGGCATGCTGGCTCTCGGCTTTTTGCTGATGCTCATCGGCCGGCCGTGCGGCTTGGTGCTGCCCGCTTCCACCAGATACCTGGTAGACGACGTAATCGGCAAGAAACAAATGCACCTGCTATTGCCGCTGGTGCTGGCCGTGATGGCAGCGACGATCATCCAGGGAATTACCTCTTACGGACAAACGCAACTGGTTTCAAAAGCCGGTCAGCGCCTGATTGCCGAACTTCGGCGCAAGGTGCAGACCCATGTGGCTCACCTTCCCGTGGCTTATTACGATGCCAATAAGACCGGTACGTTGGTGGCGCGAATCATGAACGATGTGGAGGGTATTCGCAATCTTCTGGGTACAGGGTTGATCGAATTCGTCGGCGGAGTGCTGACCGCCGTACTGGTATTGGGCTATCTGCTCTACCTCAACTGGATCTTAACCGCAATCGCACTGGCTATCGTGGTCGGCTTCGCGCTGGTGCTGCGCAAGGCTTTCGGCATCATCCGGCCCATTTTTCGCGAACGCGCCAAGATCAACGCCGAAGTTACCGGGCGCCTCACCGAATCGCTGGGCGGCGTGCGTGTCGTAAAGGGATATCATGCCGAGGCGCAGGAAGAGGCAGTTTTTGCCACAGGGGTTCAACGTCTGCTCACGAATGTGCTGAAGTCGCTAACTGCGACATCCATCATGAGCTTGTCGGCCACCGTGCTGATGGGTGTGGTGGGCGCGTTGATCATGTACGTAGGCGCGAGACAGATTCTAGCAGGCGCCATGACGCTTGGCCAATTCATGACCTTCACGGCCATGTTGGCGTTCATGATCGCTCCGATGTTCCAGATCGTCGGAATAGGGACGCAGCTCACCGAGGCACTGGCCGGATTGGAGCGCACGCGCGAAGTGATGCGCGAGCGGCCGGAGGATCAAGATCCGCGACGCACAGTTTCGCTGCCAACGATCACGGGCCAAGTTGTATTCGATAACGTCAACTTCGCCTACGATGCCGGCAAGGACATTTTGAAAGAATTCTCTTTTCGCTCCGAGCCTGGAACCGTGACCGCACTGGTAGGTCCGTCGGGATCCGGCAAATCCACCACCATCGGCTTGATCTCGGCGTTTCATACGCCAGAAACCGGGACCATTTGGGTCGATGGCGTTGATTTGTCCACCGCGCGGCTGGATTCGTATCGCACCCAACTCGGCGTAGTGTTGCAGGAGACTTTTCTGTTCGACGGCACCATTCGCGAAAACGTCGCCTTCGCGCGCCCCAGTGCGACTGAGCACCAGATCATGGAGGCGTGCCGGATCGCGCGCGTGGACGAGTTTGCGGAAGGCTTCGAGAAAAAATACGACACCATCGTCGGTGAACGTGGCGTGAAACTTTCTGGCGGCCAGAGGCAGCGTGTTTCCATCGCTCGAGCCATCCTGGCGGATCCGCGCATCCTGATTCTGGATGAAGCCACGTCGAGCCTGGATTCCGAATCCGAGGCGCTGATTCAAGAGGGCCTACGATATCTGATGCAGGGCCGCACCACATTCGTGATCGCGCACCGGTTATCCACCATTCGCCGTGCCGATCAGATTCTGGTGGTAGAAGCTGGCCGCATCGCCGAGCGCGGCACTCACGAAGAGCTGTACGCGGCGCGCGGCCGTTACTACGATCTGTACACCAAGCAGCACGGCATCGAAGCGAACCTGTTTCTCGCGCCCGGGGAGGGTGAGGAACAGCCCGCCGCCAATGGGGCACGTGCTCCGCAGGGCGTCCCATCAGGCGCGGGCGCGAATGTGTTGTCAGAGACGGTCCGGCTGCTGCGGGGATAACCTACTTCTTTCTGACGATGCGGTCCAGGCTCACGGGGCCGGCGCCGGCAGTGACCAAGCAAAGAAAGATAAAGCAGTACAACACCGCCAGCTCGCCACCGTTCGCGATGGGCCAAAATCCACGCGGAAAATGCTGCTTGAAGTATGCCACCGCCATTTCTCCGCACAGCAAAAAAGCCACCGGACGCGTGAAAAGACCCAGCAGGATCAGCAGGCCGCCGAAGCACTCCAACACGCCCGCTGCCCACATCAGCGAAAAGAAGTGGGCACGCGCTCCATGCCCCAGCCCTCCGAAGAATCCGAACAATTTCTGAAAACCGTGCAGCGAAAAAGTAAAGCCGGTTGCGATGCGCAAGAGCGACTGCGCATATGACTGTAGTTTGCCCACGCCCTATTGAACTACATCTTGAGCAGGCTGATATTGCCGTTCGAAGTGGTGAGATCGATCCTCGGACCGCCTCCGCCGATGGTGCCTTCCATCCTATGTTTAGACAGCTCTCCGGCTCGAATTAGAACATCGAAATCGCTGCGGACCGATCCATTCGAATTGGTGGATGCATGCAGGCTGGCGCCCACGCTGGCCGGCATCCGAACGGTGATCGGGCCGTTGCTGGTGGTGGCGATCACATCGTTCTGCTGCAGGGAATCCACTTGCAGATCGATATCGCCGTTGGAAGTGCTGAGTCGAATGGGATGCCCGCTGGCGGTGTCGCGCAGGTGTGCTCGAATCCCTCCGTTAGAGGTGGAGGCTTCAAAAGCTCCCTCGAAATTCTCGGCATGCACGCTGCCGTTGGAGGTGCTGAAATTCACGTTGCCCTTCACATCTTTCACCTCGATGCTGCCGTTGGAGGAATGCGCCTCCACGTTGCCGTTGATGCTCCCCAGGTGAATCGATCCATTCGAAGTGGTGAGGTGGGCGTTGCCGTTGATATCATCCACGCGGAGGGAACCGTTGGAGCTGGCCACGTCTTCGAGCACGGTCTGGCGCGGAACTCGAATGACGTACTTCGCGCCCATGTTTCCGTGATGAGGATCGGGCCGGGTGGTCTTCACGCGGACCGCATTGCCGGAGCTCGAAACTTCAATCTGCATGGAGTTGAGCAGGCTCTGGGTTTCGGCATACTTGGTGCCCGAGATATCCACGGTGTTCTGGTCCCAACCGGTGATTTCAACCGAGCCGTTGAAATTATCGAGCGTAATCCGGCCCCCGGCGGTCTGCGGGTAGTTGTAATGGAAATCCTCGCGATAGCGGGAACTGTCCCCGGCGAAGACCAGAGCACAAGCGGATAACAATAACAGCAGCTTTTTCATACGGTTCACCTCTCCGGTTAAGACGGATGGGTGGGGAAAGGGTTAGGAGCCGCGTTTCTCGTTTCTCGTTGGGGCGGTCGGGAACGAGAAACGATGAACGAGAAACGAGAAACGTCTCATTCCCCGCTCTGTTGCAGCAACTTCGCCACTAGAGCCGTCCAGCCGGTCTGATGGCTGGCGCCGAGTCCGGCGCCGTTGTCGCCGTGGAAATATTCGAAGAACAGGATGTGGTCCCGGAAATTCGGGTCGGTTTGAAGCTTTTCCACGCCGCCAAAAGCTGGCCGGTGCCCATGCTCGTCACGCAAGAACAGGCGCGAGAGCCGCCTCGACAAAAAGGCCGCGACATCCGATAGATTCATCATTACACCGGATCCGGTGGGGCATTCCACCTGAAATTCGTCGCCGAAATAGTGATGAAATCTTTGCAGCGACTCGATCATCAGATAATTCACCGGAAACCAGATGGGGCCACGCCAATTGGAGTTGCCCCCAAACGTACCCGTGGTGGACTCGGCGGGATCGTAAGCCACGCGGTACTCCTGACCGTCGGTATGCAGGATAAACGGGTGATCTTTGTGAAATCGCGAGATTCCGCGGATACCGTGAGGCGACAGGAACTCGTTCTCATCCAGCATGGTCGCAAGGACCCTCCGCAGCCGTGACGGATGCACGATGGAGAGCAGCAATCGCTGGTCCACGCCGTGACGGGTAATGGAAGCAATATTGCCGCAAAGATCCGGCCGATGTTTGATGAACCAGTCCATACGCCGCTTGAAACCAGGCAGGCGGTCCAGCACATCCAGATCGAGCGTGGTCACGGCGAACAATGGAATCAAGCCCACCAGCGACCGAATGCGCAACGGAATCTTATGGCCGTCGGGAAGCCGCAACCAGTCGTAATAAAATCCTTCTTCTTCGTCCCACAGACCACCTTCGCCCAGCCGGTTCATGGCGCTAGCGATATAAAGAAAATGCTCGAAGAATTTGCTCGCGATGTCCTCATAGGACTGATCGTGCGGCGTTAGCTCGATGGCGATTCGCAACATCGTCAGGCAGTACATGCCCATCCAGGCGGTGCCGTCGGCCTGTTCCAGGAATCCCCCGGTGGGAAGCGGTTTCGACCGGTCGAACACGCCTATGTTGTCCAGTCCCAGGAAACCGCCTTCGAAGATGTTATTACCTCGCGAATCCTTGCGATTGACCCACCAGGTGAAGTTCATCAACAGCTTGTGGAACACTGCTTCCAGGAACGCGTAGTCCGGTTCGCCGGTCAGTTTTTTCGCAATCTTATAGACACGGAAACAAGCCCACGGATGCACCGGCGGGTTGACATCGCTGAACTCCCATTCATAGGCCGGCAACTGTCCGTTGGGCGATTCGTACCACTCACGCAACAGCAAAGAGAGCTGTTGTTTCGCGAAATCCGGATCGATCAGTGCAAAAGGAATGGTGTGGAACGCCAGATCCCAGGCCGCGAACCACGGATATTCCCACTTGTCCGGCATCGAAAGTACGTCATCGTTGTAAACGTGAATCCAGGCTCGATTTCGTCCCTGCTTGCGTTCCGGCGGAGGCGGGGGCATGGCCGGATCGCCTTTCAGCCACTCTTCGACGACGTAATGGTAGAACTGCTTCGACCACAGCAGTCCGGCCAGCGCCTGGCGCTGCACCATACGAGCATCATTGGAAAGAGATGCCGGAGAAAAGCTGTAAAACTCATCGGTTTCCTGGATGCGCTCGAGGAAGACTTTATCGATGTCGGGCGTTGGGACGCGCCCGGAGTGCAGGCGGAAACGCAACACTTTCGACTCGCCGGGATTCAGCTCCAGCTGGTACATGCCGCAGGCCTTGGTGCCCCGCTCGTCAGGATTTACCGCTCCCTGTTCCCCCTGGATCACGTAGCGGTGGAATGCGTCCTTGACGAAAGGCTGCCGGTTGGGAGAGTTCCATAAGCGCTCAGAGTTGCTTTCGTTTTCGGTGAACAGCAGCTGCGGGGCGCCTTCTAGCCAAAACTTGAATTCTCCCAGACTCCGTTCGGAGATGCCGATGGAATGTGAATCCAGACGCGCCAGCTCCGGGCGCGGTGTGCCGTGCCCCCAGCTCCAGGTGTTCCGAAACCAGACCGTTGGCAGCAGATGGAGGGGGGCGGGATCGGGCCCGCGGTTAATTATAGTGACTCTGGCCAGGATGTCGTCCACGTCGTGCTTGGCGTACTCGACGAAGATGTCGAAGTAGCGGTCATGATCGAAGATGCCGGTGTCCATCAGCTCATATTCGGGTTGCTGCCGCGAGCGATGCCGATTCACTTCCACCAGCCGATGGTATGGAAATTCCAACTGCGGATATTTGTACAGGCACTTCATGTAGGAGTGCGTGGGAGTGGAATCCAGGTAGTAGTAATATTCTTTGACGTCCTCGCCATGATTGCCCTCCGGGCCGCCCAGCCCGAAAAGGCGCTCTTTCAGAATGGGGTCGCATCCGTTCCAGAACGCAAACGCAAAACAGAGGCGCTGGTGATTGTCACAGAGACCGGCGATCCCATCTTCGGTCCAGCGATAGGCACGCGAGCGGGCGTGGTCGTGCGTGAAGTAGTCCCAGGCCGTTCCATAAGCGCTGTAATCTTCCCGTGGATTTCCCCACGCGCGTTCGGTGAGATAGGGGCCCCATCGCTTCCAATGTTTTTTCCGGTGGTGCGCTTCGAGAAGACGTGTGCGTTCAGCGTGCATCTTCTTTACGATAGCGGAAGGGGGATGGGGGCTAGGGAACTCGGGGCCGGTTGCTGGTTGCTAGTGGCTGGTCACTGGTGGCTGGTGGCTGGTCGCTGGTGGCTGGTCGCTGCGTTCTGCTTTCTGCCGCCTGCGGCCTGGCTTCAGGCTTTCCTGGCTGTCACGGTTCGACACGGGACGCCCCACAGTAGGCTGAGACCGGAGAGCTGGATGTCGGTCAGTCCCAACTGTAGAAGAACCTTCGCGTACTCGGACGTGTGGAAGATGTCAAAAATCGTGACTCGGCCGCCGGGTTTAAGCACTCGCGCTATCTCGCGCAGAGCCTTGGCGCGCTCCGTGCCGGGCTGAATATTGTGAATCGCGAGGCTCGAAACAACCACGTCAAAGCTGCTGGCGCCGAAAGGTAGCTTGCGGGCATCGGCGCTCTCGATCTTCACGCGGTTCTCCACGCTTTCCATTTTCGCGTTGCGCAGCACGGCTTCCGGATTGTTTCCCGAAAGGTGTTCGGATTGCCACGTGTCGACACCCGTGGCTTTGCCGGTCCGAAGGCGCTTAGCGGCGCCAATCAGCAGCAGACCGCGGCCGCATCCAACGTCCAGAACAGTCTCATCGCCGCGCCAGGAGAAGCCTGCGAGAATCCGATCGCGTAGCTTGAGCTTTGCCACGCGGCTAGACCACAGCATGATGGCCGCTGTGCTCAAAAAGCCCAGGCCGATTGCGGCTAGAATGCTGGCCAACCCTTGCGCCGTGCCGGGACTGGTATTGCGATTGGCGAAGTATAAGACTATAGAAAAGGCAACCAAAAATCCGCCTCGAACGGCGAAGCGCCGGACCAGCTTGGGAGCGTCGAGACCGTAGTCGGGCTTGGGCATGGCCGCGGGTAAGTCCATAGTACTGCGGGATGGCCTATTTCGGTGCGTTAGTTATATTACGCAACTCTTACAAAACCTAGTAGAAATCCCGGTTAACCTGAAGTTGCAGACCAAAATTTAATAAGATGTCAACCCTTGAAGCAGTTACAGAACTGCGCAGAGAATTCGTCCGCCGCGGCTGGAATAAGAAAGCCACCGGGCGGATCCTGTTCGAGCTGCTGATTCACGCAGCCATTGCGCTCGGAGGCATGATTGTTTTCTTCGCCTTCCATCACCCGGTCCTGAAAGCGGCTGGGATCTTGATTTCCGGTTTCGGATGCATGGGCGTCGGAACCAATACCCACACCTCCTCCCACTATGGAACCAGCGAGAAGCGCTGGGTGAATGAAGCTCTCAGTTATCTCGGGTATCCAATGTTTGTCGGACTATCCGCAACGTACTGGTGGCATAAGCATGTTACCCTACACCATCCTTCGCCGAACGTGGTGGGAGTGGACACCGACGCCGATCTCCTGCCCTGGTTCGCGATCACGGAAAGTGAAGTTGAAGCCAGCTCCGGCTTCCGCCGTTTCTATCATAAGCATTTGCAATTCTGGTTGTTCCCTCTGGCTCTGGCGGTGAATTGTTTCAGCATACAGATTGCGGGTTGGGCCCATGTAATCGGAAAACTACGCAATCCTAAGGAGCGAAAACTTTCCCACTGGATTGATGCCGGCGCCCTGATACTGCACTTTGTGCTCTGGGTGGGCATTCCCCTGCTGTTCTTGCCGCTGCCCGCCGTTGCCGCGTTCTATCTCCTGAGAAATGTTTTATTGGGCTACGCCATGTACGCTATCTTAGCCCCGGGCCATTTTCCGTCGGACGCGCAACGTCTCACTGAGGAGAGCCGGGAGGCAACGGATTTCTACACGGCGCAGACCTCCGGCACCGTGAGTTTTCGGACCGGGTGGCTGGGCCGCTTCTTGTGCTCCGGCCTGGAGTATCAAGTGGAGCATCATCTATTTCCCAACATCAGCCACGTCCACTATCCCGAAATCAGTTTGGCGGTGCAAGCTTTCTGCGCCAAGCAGGGGCTCTCCTATCGATCCTACAGTTGGGGAGAGGCGTTGTGGAAAAGCTGGCAGGTCCTGAGAGTCCCGCAACAGGTTGTCGGCGAAATTAGTTCGGTGGAGCGGGCGGCGTAAGGCGGGTTAGCAACCCGCCGAAGGATGGCATCCTGTCCCACCCGGGAAGGTCTTTCGTGCCGGCCAGCAATATCGATACGATCACAGTTGCAAGCACCGCCATCCAAGCTCCCAGCGATGACAGAGTGAATACCGGCAGCCCGAATCTCAAATAGAGCAGCCACCCCAGCACCAGCGCGCTTGCGGCAATCGCTTTTCGATGTTGTTTGGTGCACGCTGCCATGGCTGCCACCGAGAAAGGCACTGCCACCACCAGATCAATCAGGTAGTGTTCGCCAAGCCCCAGAGTAGCCAACAATGTGAGCGCCAGAAACCCCGTCGCCAGCCAGCGCACCCAATTCTTGGAATAGCGCAGACTCCACCAGATCAGCAATGCCCAGGCGCTATGCAGGGATGGTATTGCATTACGAGGCACATCGTCCAGCAACACACTCTGCAAAGGCAGTGCGGGCGGAGGATAATTGGGGAACTCCGCACCGAAAACGTGCACCGGACCGGTGGCGGGACACACCAGATAAAACACAAATCCCGCGATCCCGGTAACGATGAAAAGCACCAGCGGATTGGCAGGCATGCGCTGCCCGCGAACAAACAACAGAAACACCAGCACCTCAGCCAAAGGCAACGCGGAATAAACCAGGAAGCATAGGCTCGCAAGAAAAGGCCAGGCAGCGAACCATCGCCCGGCCAGGAAGCTGGTTTGGGCGCCCAGCATTCCGTCGAACCGGTATAAGAACAGGTCGAAAACATGCGGTTGAAATTGAATGATGGCTGCCAACGCCAGATTGGTGAAGATTACCAACGCGGGGCAAAACGTGGCCAGCAACAGCGGGCGCAACGCCTCAGTGGACAGGCAGGCTTTCCAGCCTAAGACCAAAATGCTAGCGAGTCCGATAAACGCGACCGTACCCACCAGGCCGGAAGCCGGATACTGACCGAAGGCGCCACGCCCACCGATATAGGTTATCCCCAGGCCACTCGCCAATACTGCGGTGATGGTAGCTTCGATCACCCGCGGCCGATTCGAAAAGTGAACCACGGCAGCGCCGATCACCGAGAACGCCAGAAAGGGGGTATCGGCTCCGTTGAAGAGCTTAAAAGTGATGAGGATCACTGCGATCAGGCATGCGACGGCCAAACACCGGGCCACAGCGTCTAAAGGCTGGTTTTTGGTGCCAACTCTCACCATCTACAGATCGGATGCCAAGCGCTATCACTTTATCCCATTAGCGGACAGCCTGCGGAAGCAGCGCTGGCATTGGGTCCTTTTCTTTGTGGAGCTTAGCTATTGGCAGCTCACTTGCGAACGGTGGCTATACGATGGGTTCGTTTCTTCAAGATCTGCAGTATGCGATTCGCACACTGCTCAAACGGCCGGCCTTCACGTTGGTCGCGGTCGGTTCGCTGGCTCTGGGGATTGGCGTTAACGCCACGATTTTTTCCTGGGTGGATCGGATTCTTCTCAACCCGATGCCCGGCGTACCGAACGGCCGCGAACTGGTAACCATCAAGACCGTGGCAGCCAATGGCGACCTGCTGGATTCCTCATATCTCGACTTTCGTGATTTCAAGGATCAAGCGAAAACGCTTTCCGGCGTGATTGCATTCAAGCAGCGTCCCCTGTATTTGGGCGACGCTCCGAATGCGGAGCGGGTTTGGTCGGAAATGGTTTCCGGCAACTTTTTCGACGTACTGAAAGTGAAAGCAATGCTGGGACGAACTTTCTCCGCGGAAGAGCAGGCCGAGCGTCCGGGCGGGGCGCCTGTGGCAGTGATCAGCGAACCCATGTGGCGCCGGCGGTTCCAGGCCGATCCGAACATCATCGGCCGCGTGATCAAGCTCAACCAGAAAGCTTTCACCATTATTGGCGTCACTCCAGCCGTCTTTCCAGGCACCGTCAACGGTCTCAATTTCGATCTGTGGGTTCCTTTGATGATGCATGCGGAGCTTACCGGTTCCTGGAACTGGCTGGACGACCGAAATTCGAGGCCAGTGGTATTGATGGCCCGCTTAGCGCCCGGCACGGATTTGAGGCAAGCGGATACGGAAGTACGAGCCATCGCGCAGCACCTGGAAGCGGCCTATCCCAAGAGCAATCGAAACATAGGTGCGCGAGTGCTGGCCATGGCGGATGCCCCTGAGGGAGTACAGAGCGTCCTGGGCAAATTGTTGAAGGTGCTGCTGGCCATCGGCGCCGCAGTTCTGCTGATTGTGTGCGCCAATGTGAGTAATTTACTGCTGGCGCGAGCGACCGCGCGGCAGAAGGAATTCGGCATCCGGCTGAGTCTGGGCGCCACTCGTTCGCGCTTGTTGCGGCAACTTTTCACTGAGTCGCTGGTGCTGGCATTCTCAGGCGGCGTTTTGGGAGTGCTGGCGGCTAGCTGGATGACGCAAGGAATCGAACGGCTGCTTCCCAAAACCGACTTGCCGGTAGCCAATATGGCGAGCGGATTGAGCAGCCTGGGATTTCTTTTTACGGTTGCGCTGTGCCTGGGAACCACGATCCTTTGCGGGCTTGCGCCGGCTTGGCAGGTCTTCCGCCGCAAATCTCGGGATGTGCTGCGCGAGAGTGCCCGGGGCGTGTCGGCGGGCGTGCGGTCGCGAGCGATGGGTGGCGCGCTGGTGGTGTCCGAGATCTCGCTTGCTTTAATTGCTCTGATAGGTAGCGGGCTCTTCATCCAGAGTTTCGAGAACGCGAAAACCGCTAACCCCGGTTTCAATCCCGAGCATGTGCTGCTTGCCGGATACGACCTGTCGCAGAGCCGCTATCCCACTGAAAAGTCCATTACATTGCTGCGCCGCCTGCGGGACCATCTGCTGAGTGTGCCGGGAATTCAAAACGCGAGCATGTGCGAGGATGTTCCATTGGGTTTTTCGGCAGGATCGTGGGAAGAAGTAGATATCCACGGGTATGCTCCGCGCGAGGGCGAGAATATGAAGCTCTATCGCAACGTGGTATCGCCCGGATATTTCGCAACACTCGAAATTCCTTTGGTGGCCGGACGTGATTTCAACGAACGGGACGACCGGCATACCGGCCGGGTGGCAATCGTGAACGAGACCTTCGTGAAGCGATTTCTGGCGGGCGGGCTCGCACTGGGACACAAGTTCAAGGGTTTCGGCGAAGAGATTACCATCGTCGGCGTGGCGCGAGACAGCAAATATCACCTACTCTCGGAACCAGCTATGCCCTATTTCTATCTTCCGCTGGCCCAGTTCTATTCACCCAGCATGGGCGTCGGGATTGAAGTGCGAACCGCGGAACGGCCCGAGACATTCGAAGCCAGACTTCGGACCGAGATACAATCCGTGGATCCGAATGTCGCCATCAGCGGCACCGCTCCGTTTGTGAGCTACATGAGCGCTTCCTATTTTGCGCAAAAAGTCGGCGCTAGTTTGCTCACGGTACTTGGAGTCATAGCGTTGTTGCTAGCCACGCTTGGGCTGTACGGAGTGATGACCTACTCCATGAGCCAGCGCTGGCATGAGATCGGAATCCGGATGGCGGTTGGAGCGCGGCCCATGCAGGTTCTTGGCCTCGTGATGCAGGAGGGAATGCGGTTGTGCCTGTTTGGCGCGGTGGCCGGCGTCGCGCTGGCGCTGGTAGTGATGCGGCTTGCGGCCAGCGTGCTTTATGGAATCGCGAGCAACGATCTAGTTACCTGCCTGGGTGCGACATTGATTCTTAGCTTCTTTGCGCTGGTTGCAACCTGGGTGCCGGCACGGCGCGCATCGCGTGTGGATCCGATGCAAGCGCTGCGTTGGGAGTAACTTTAAGGCGAATGCCACTTAGTTTTCCCAGTTGTAGGATCGCCGCCACGGTGGGGCAGGGCCATGCCCTGCCAGGTGGGTCATCAGCCGATTGTCGCAAGCCTGGACGAGGCAATGGTTTGCTGCGTGCCGGAAAGTCACTTTCTCGACCGGCAGGGCATGGCCCTGCCCCACCAGGCCCCCAATGTCGGTTCCGGCAAAACTAAGTGACATTGAACTTTAAGGCTCCACCTCGACTCCGTCGTAAATGAGGCGCAGTGGTAACACAGCGCCGATGGAATCGAGTTTCAGCTCGGCATCCAAGCCTTGATGGTCACGCAGGGTCCAGCTAGTTGCGTCCTGGTATATGTATTGCTCAATTCGCGCTTTGTTTTGATCCACCAGGATGTATTCTCTTAAGGAAGGGATGGTGCGATAGAGCTGGAGTTTCACTCCGCGATCATACAGCTCAGCGCTGGGCGAGAGAACTTCGAAAATCACAATTGGATTGAGAAGAACGTCGTTCTGGGCGTCTGCAAGCTGCAGCTTGCCGCAGACTACGGAAACATCCGGATAGGTGTACATCCGAGCGGAAACCCGGACTCGAAGGTCGGAACCAAAGACCTGACACTCGCTTCCACGTAACTTCCCGTAAAGCTCTGCCAGGATACGAACTGCAAGACTGGAATGGCGCGGCGACCCGCCGGACATGGCGTACATCACGCCATCCAGGAATTCGCTCTTGAACTCAGCCGCGCGCTCGATGGCCAGGTACTGCTCTTCAGTAAGCTTAGAAACCGGGTTCGACACCATGGCCCTGTTGGCAGTCTAGCATCCAAGGGACGTCATCGATAACTGCGTAGTTTCACGCTCCCCTTTAAAATCCGGCATAGCGTCATTTTGCGCAATTCTTCGCCGGAGCGCCTTCTGATCCTAATCGTTGCCACAACATGCGGCTGACACCTCCGGGGCTGCTGAATTGCTGACCTGCACCAATATGAAGGATTTTCTGCGCAACGCGGAACATCTGGTTCGAGTAGTAGTGCTGCTGGCCTTGGGCGCCGCCGCATTCTTACTTCTAAGACACGCAGTTATCCCGCGCGACTTCGGCAAGTATGGCCACTTTCGGCCGGCATCCATGGACGACGTCCGAGCGCGTCCGGTCAAGTTCGCCGGCCACCAGGCCTGTGAGGCTTGCCATGGCGACCAGGTGGAGGCTAAGAACAAGGGCAAGCACGCCAATGTCGGGTGCGAAGCCTGTCATGGACCGCTGGCGCGGCATGCTGAGGATCCCGGCTCGGTGATCCCAAAACTTCCGGACACAGCCGTACTCTGCGCGCGTTGCCACGAAGCCAATGCCGCCAAACCCAAGAGCTTTCCGCAGGTGGTTTCGGCGGATCACTCCTCCGGGCTCCCTTGCAATAGGTGTCATAAACCCCATAACCCGAAAATCGAGAGCGAGAAATAGCCATGGAAATGACCCGGCGTGAAATGCTCCAAAAGTCCGGTAAGTTTATCCTCTTGACTGGGGCTGCCGCAACCGCTTTTGAGTACGTGCTGACAGGCAAAGCCGAAGCATCGCCCAATTACGAAATGACCAAACACTGGTGGGCGATGATCATCGACGTGGACAAGTGCATCGGATGCGGCAACTGCGTGCGGGCGTGCGCGCTTGAGAACGACGTGCCCGAAGGCTATTTCCGTACCTGGATCGAACGCTATAACGCGGAAGGTTGGGACAACACACATCCGGCAGTGGATTCGCCCAACGGCGGCTTGGACGGATTCCCGGACAACCACAAAAGCGGAAAAAGCTTCTTCATCCCCAAGCTGTGCAATCATTGCGCGGATTCGCCGTGCACGCAGGTTTGCCCGGTGGGCGCTACGTTTACTACGCCCGATGGCGTGGTGCTGGTGGATGAAAAGTATTGCCTGGGCTGCCGCTATTGCATTCAGGCGTGTCCATACGGCTGCCGCTTCTTGAACCCCAAGAAGAACACAGCGGACAAGTGCACGCTCTGCTACCACCGCATCACGCAAGGCCTGACCACGGCTTGTTGCGAAGCTTGCCCGACCAGCGCGCGAGTGCTGGCCGATTTGAAGAATCCCAAAGATCCGGTGCATGAATTCTTGCGGACTCACAGCGTGCAGGTGCTGAAGCCGCACATGGCCACGGGCGCCAAAGTGTTTTACAAGAATCTGGACGGATCGGTTCGGTAAGGAGAGAGACAGATGCTTAACCTCATCCCCGGCGTGGAAGGCTACATGTACCCGAATGAGACCGAGCTGCAATGGAGTGTGCTGATCGTTCTCTATCCGTACATCACCGGCCTGGTGGCGGGCGCCTTCATCCTGGCATCGCTCGAGCGGGTTTTCAACGTGGAGGCGGTGAAACCTACCTACCGTTTGGCGCTGCTGACCGCGTTGGCGTTCATGCTGGTAGCGCCCCTTCCGCTGCAGCTTCATCTGGGACATCCGGAGCGATCGTTCGAGATGTATCTCACGCCCCATCGATCCTCCGCGATGGCGATGTTCGGCTTCGTTTACCTCTGGTACCTGATGGTGGTTTTGCTGATGGAAATCTGGCTGGACTATCGCAAGGAGATTGTGGGTTGGGCTGCGTCCGCGACGGGCGCAAAAAAGTGGATCTATCGAATATTGACGTTGGGCTCACGCAATGTCAGCGCTGCTGCGCTGCACATAGACGACAAAGTGGGCTACATCGTCACGCTGATCGGTATCCCATCCGCGTTTCTGCTGCACGGCTACGTGGGGTTCATTTTCGGGTCCGTAAAGGCGAATCCGTGGTGGTCGTCTCCGTTGATGCCCGTAGTTTTCATCTTTTCCGCGATGGTTTCAGGTATCGCCGCGGTGTTGCTGTTGTATATGCTCACGTCCAAGCTCAGGAACATGACTATCGACATGCGCTGCGTGGATACTATTGCGCGCTATCTTCTGTACGCTTTCATCATCGATTTTTCGCTCGAGATGTTGGACCTGGTCCATCGGATTTACGAAGCCGACGAATCCCTGCGCGCTTTGGATTTCATGGTGCACACCAAGCTGTACTTCTCGCAGGTGATTCTCCAGATCTTCATGGGAACGCTAGTGCCTATCGCGCTGCTGGGTTTGACACAAGTGGTGAAGCTCGCCGAAGGCGCGCGGAGACGCATTTACGCGGCGGCCGGCTTACTCACTCTGATCGGCATTCTCGCCATGCGCTGGAATGTGGTGATCGGCGGGCAGCTTTTCTCCAAGAGCTTTCTGGGATTTACGAGTTACAAAATGGAATTCGCGACGCGCGAAGGGCTGCTTCCGGGCCTGGCGCTCATGGTATTGCCGTTCGTGATTCTGTGGGTGTTGGTAAAGCTACTCCCCCCATGGCCAAAAACAGCCTAACGTAGGGCAAGCCGCCGGCTTGCCGACAGGAGGACGCCATGAACGGGCCTCCCACCGAAATCGAGACCCGACAACTCGAAGAGTTGATCCAGGCGGTGGACGATCTTCGCCGCCGCGTTACAGCACTCGAGAGCCAGTCTGTGCCAGCTTTCGCGAACGCAGCTCCGTCATTTGAGTTCGCCCAGCCTCTCACCGGTTTCTCCACCGGGCTCCTGGCCGCGCTCGGCCGCCTCCTGCTCGGAATCGCGGGTGCTTATCTGCTGCGCGCCCTGACCGAAGGGAACCTCCTTCCACAATTGGCCGGTACGCTCGCTGGGTTGGTATACGCCGGGGCGTGGCTGATTTCAGCCGCTCGCGTTACTTCGGCGAATGGTCCGATGACGGTTTTTGAAGCCCTGACCGCAGGGCTCATTGCTGGTCCTCTGCTGTGGGAAGCCACCATTCGATTTCATTCGCTCACGCCCGCCAGCGCCGCTGCCGCTCTTGCGCTGTTTATTGTTCTCGGACAAGTAGCCGCCTGGCGGCACGATCGCGCCAAGGTGGCCGGACTCGCCGCGCTCGCGGGCTCGGCCACCGCGCTGGCCCTCATCATCGCCACGCTCGACGCACTGCCATTCACCGGGGCATTGTTGATCGCGGCGGCAACGATAGAGTTTGGCGCTTTTCGCGGCCACGCACTGAACCAGCGCTGGATAATTGCGCTAGCCGTGGACTTTTGCGCTTTCCTGCTGATCTATATATCCACGCGCGCGGAGGGTCTGCCCGACGGTTACACGCCGGCTCCCATCCCCTTTGTGGCTTCCATCCCAATCGCGCTGGTGGGAATCTACCTGACCAGCACCGTCGCTCGAACGCTCGGCCGCGGACTTTCGATAGCTTGGTTCGAAATCGCGCAGGTTGCAATCAGCATTGCGCTCGCGATGGTGTACGGATTGCGAGTGGCCAATGTAGCAGGACTCATCGCGATGGGCGCAACCTGCCTGGCAGCCGGCGTCTGCGGTTATCTAGCGGCTTTTGGCAGCAGAGCCATCTCCAGCCGCAACTTTCACGCTTACGCTGCTTTCGGTGTTCTACTGGCCTCAATAGGAAGCTTTTTGATCCTTCCGTCTATGATCCTGACGGCACTTTGGTGCATTTTGGGGCTGGCAGCCACGGCATTTGGTGAGTGCACTCCGAGCAACACACTTCGAATGCATGGAGCGTTCTATCTGGCCGCGGCAGCAGCGGCATCGGGTTTGTTAGCCTACTCGACCGGCCGAATGAGCGGCGCATTTGACGCGCGGATGCCGTTGACCGCGGCCGCGGTGCTGTGCGCAATCGCCGCCACGCTTGCCTACGGCGTGGTTCTGCGCTTACGGAGAGCCCGATTCCCGCTTTGGAAGGATCGCTTTACGGCGGCTATTCTGGCTGCGCTGGTGTGCTGGAGTGTGGTGGGCTTGATAGCCGGTTGGATGATCGGCACTCGCCAGGATGTATCGCTCGCCAGCATGCTCCGCACCGGGTTGATCGCTTCGGTGGCAATCGGGCTGGCATGGTTTGGGTCGCACTGGAATCTGCCGGAGCTGATCTGGATCCTCTACCCCTGGATGATCTTCGGAGCGCTGAAGCTGCTCACCGAAGATTTCCGGCAGGGCCGACCGGCTACGCTATTTGTGTCCTTGCTGCTGTACGGAGGAACCTTGATCGCGCTGCCCCGGCTGCTGCGGCGAGCGACACACGTCTTCCCTGATCTATCCTAGAGAGAAGGTTACTCGCAATGAGCGTCCCAAAGCTGTTCACTGTTTTATTTGTATTCCTGGCCGCGGCCGGCCTGCTGTGCGCGCAAGGAGACCCGACAAAACACCCTGAAGCGGTATACGGCAACGATATGCCTAAGAACGCGAAGCCCTCAAAGTTAAGAACTATCCAGGGTACGGTGAAGGATCAGGCTGATAATCCGGTTTCGGGGGCCATCGTCCAGCTCAAGGATTTGCGAACATCCAAAGTGGTGGACTTCGCCACCCACGAGGACGGTAAGTTCGCGTTTCGCGAGCTCAGGTTGGATGTCAATTATGAGCTAGTGGCCAAGCGCGGCGACCTGGCGGCGCCGGTTAAGAAAGTAACCATCTACGACACGCGCAACCAGGTGATCCTGAATTTCAAGCTGGAGCCGCAGGCGGCGACCGAAAAGCAGCAGTAATCGGACTTCGAGTGCTATACTCATGATTGCACCGGCTTCCGGCCGGCTGCGAATTTCTATTCGGGGCGTGGCTCAGCCTGGTAGAGCGCCTGGTTCGGGACCAGGAGGTCCGGAGTTCGAATCTCCGCGCCCCGACCAACTTTCCCGCAGAATCAAACACATGCACCAGGAGTAGTACAACCCCAAGTAGGTCCAGGTAACCCCAGGTTTCGGCCCCATTTGTACACTATTTGCACACTCGCGAGACTGCTTTCTGGCCGCCCCTCAGCGCCTGCAAAACCTTTTGAATCAACCATTTTTGGCTCCTCGACGTTCTTAGAACCCAAGCCCTTTATGCTACGTTAAAGTCGTATGGTTCAAATTGAAAGACGGTGTTTCGGGTTCCCTGATGAATGGGCAGCGTTTGAGGGGCAGCACGCAAAGTTCCTTGAGGCGCTCGACGCTCTAACCGAAACGATAAACTGCGTCAAATGTCGGACCTTCCACAATAGCTGCCCAGCCGATGAAATTGTGTTCTTCCTAGGCTCGGTCGTTTCAGAGGATTTTACAGAAGTGTGGTTGCTGGCTGGCAACGGATTAGGAACGGGCGCGATGAAAGTGTTGCGAGGCATGTACGAACGCACCGTGACCGCCGCGTACATTTCAAAGTTTCCCGAACACGTGAAACCGTTCTCGGACTACGGACAAATAGCGCATCGCAGGCTGCTGAACCATGCAAAGGAGCTTTACGGATTGCCCTACTTGGAATCAGTGATGGGCGCTGACCAGATTCAGGAAATTGAAAAGGGGTATCAGCAGCTCCGTGGTGATTTCCAAGAAACGCTTTGCGCCGAGCACGACAAAACCAGAGACATGCCCTCGTGGTCGAAGCTAAGCATTCCTGCGATGGCGAAGAAAGCCGGCTATGGGCTTGAACGATGCTACTATACCGGCCACGCATTGCCAACGCAGCTAATTCATTCGACCGTTCTGTCCGTCAATTCCCGGTTGAAGATAAATGCCGAGGGCAGATTCTTCGATAATTCGATGCAGAAGGATTTTGCGGCACAAGCCATCCGAACCGCACACGTCGTTATGCTCAAGATGCTACGTGTTGAGAACGATTACTTTGAGCTGGGTCTGGACGCCGAAATCACTGAACGAGAAGCGGAGTGCAAGGCTGTTTGGCCCGGCGATGAAATCCTGTGGGGCAAAGGGATGTAACCACAGTTAGTTTTTCAGGTGCTCAGCGATAAACGCTTCCGCCTTGGCGCAGTCAACTGGCTTCTCATCTATGTTGCAAATTCCCCCTGTCGGACCCACTGAGGCTGAATTTGCAAGCCGTGATCTTTCGAACGCATCAATGAGTTGATAGGAGAACATTGGGACGTCTTTCCCGCCACCGTCGGACGGGCGGTACATGTAGGACACCTTTAGAAAACATCTTTCGTACTTTGGGCTGTAGTGGTTCTGCCATTCCACCGTCGCTGCCGTTCGAAAGGCCTCCACAACCTTTTCAGCTTGGACAGCGCACTCCTTGCTCTTTTGCCATGTATCCGGTTTGGTCTGCGCTGACGACGTTTTTTTCGGTGGCGCTTGAGCCAACGAAAGAGACGCGAAAACAGTGCACAGGCAAAGTCGCCGGATGGCAAGGGGGGGGCATGGCGTGAGCATATCACGCTAGGCGCGTGGACTGGCATCAACATGCCTTTATTGTGTATGCCCACCCCGTGTCGCGGTGAGCGTTGGGCTATTATCGTTGACTAGATGAGACCAGAAGCCCTCAAATGCCACTTTGGCCACGCCGATGAATGGGAATATTTCTATCAAAATCTGGGACCAGTGATTGAACCCATCGTTAAAATCCATGACGTTCTCTTGGATCTCCTCACCAAAACAGAATTGCATTCATCCGACGACAACGTGGTCTACATGCTCGCCGTCGGGTGCCTAAAAGAGTTTGAAGAACTTCTTTTACTGGCAGGGAACGGTTATGGAGGCGGGACGACCAAATTGCTACGAGCATTTTATGAGCGCGTAGTCACATTCCATTACCTTGCCACAAACCCGGCAAAGATTGAGCAGTTCATGAACTATACTTCGGTTCACTGGCATAAGCTTCTAATGGAAGCAGAAGCCGTCCATGCTGATGCCGGTCTGGATAATGCTGCTATCCAAAAAATCAAAGATGACTATGAAGCGGTGAGAGAGCAATTCATGGAAGTCATTTGCAAACCATGCGATAAGAAGCGGCCGCAAATGTCATGGACCAAAAAACCAATCCCTCAACAAGCAAGTGAACTAAATCCCACACTGCGGGCTCTTTGCTTTAACGCGTACCTACGACCCACCTTTTATCTCCACACAACGTTTTTGGGCATCACCTGGCAGGCAACGACGGACAACGATGAAGTTAAACTGTTTGGCACAAAACTGGAACATGAGACTGCAAAAGAATCGCTAGAGTTGGCTCATCTCCTGTTAGTGCACGCCACGGATGTAACAAACGATTACTTCAAACTTAGCAGAGATGAGTTAATGAAGGAATTGGCACGCGATTGGAAGGATGCTTGGGATCAAGTTAGGTCAGCAAAGAAACCCGAGGGAGAGTAAGTCGTTTCTTGCTTTCACGAACGACCCGTATATTCACCCAGGGCACCTCGCCAGGCAGCGGGCCGCGTTTCAGTTCCGGCGGCCAGTTTGATACGAACCCAGTCCAGCGACGCCCACGTTCGGGCCTTTGGCCCCTAGCCTTGGGCCGTTTTCGGCACGCCTTGGCCTCGTAAGTTCAACGTTTGCTCAAACGTTGCACACTCTCAACGGATTTATCGAAAATTAGGGCCTCTTAGGGCCAAAATTCCGGTTCGGGACCAGGAGGTCCGGAGTTCGAATCTCCGCGCCCCGACCAATTCCTGGCTCGTACAGTTCTCTAAGGATGGGTTCGAGGCCGTCCGAGGCGATTATGCGGCGGTGGCCGACTTGCGAGCAGCGAAAATCAAAGCAGCCAGACCAACCAGCAGGACGCCAGTGTGACCCGGCTCAGGCACGGCGTTCTCCGCGACCAGTTGCTCGGGCACAGCGATCTCGACAGCGACGTCACCGTTTAGCGCCAGGTCTTCATTGAACTGAAAGCCGGGTACTTGCGCACTCGGATTGACAAAGACATTCTCGACGGTGAAAACAACACTCCCGGCTCCGGGTGGATTAAACGGCACCCCTACGAAGTCAACTACGTTGCCGGGACCGAATGAACCTGGGGTCATGTTCACGCCGTCAGTCAAGATCCATCCTCCAGTGTTGAGGATCGACACGTTCATAAAGGCGGTGAAATTTTCCACAGGTATGGCGTCGCCCGATGGTGTCGGTACCCCGCCGGTACAGGTCAGGGTGTAGTCGCCAACTGCACCGGAAGTGCTGGCCGGGTTGAAAATAGGCACGGACGCCGCGCCTGAGTTGCACGTGACTAGTGCATCCGCGCTCAACACCGGGACGAGGAGGAATAGTATCCACAGGGCGTTCAGTTTCATAAGGGCAGACTCCTATCAGCCATTTTGGCTTACCTGCTTGGATTAGTATATAGTACTAGCCTCGATTGCTACGCAAGTTTTGGCATCGCTCCAGAGGAAAGAGTACCGGTATTGTCAACCCGAAGGCTAAAAGGGCTGGCTACGCTTGGCAACACGTTCGGCGCTTCTGTGACGGTGAAATTCCCGCCCGACTGAAAGAATCCGCCTGGGTGGCGCCGTGGCGTCAGCGGTCTCATTGAGTGCGATAGAAAATCGCACTTCCGAAGTCGACGGTCGCGTTCCATGCCGGTCCTGAAGGTCCTGAGCCAGATCAAAGCGGTGGCAATCCGGGGAGGTTAGACATTGTGAGAAAGTCGATTGATCCGCCTCCATCGCATCCATGCGTTTCGGCTGGGGTGCTCGACGGAGGTGGAGGCGCAAAAGCAGGAAAAGGGCCGGGGGGACGTGGTGTCACTCGGCCCGTTGCCCATGCACAGCTAACTCACTGATTCTTCGATTTTTTCTGGTTCGGGACCAAGAGGTCCGGAGTTCGAATCTCTGCAGCCCGACCAATTCTTGATCCTGTAATCTAATCCTGTTCACCAAGAGTTTGGGCGTACGTTTTGCCGTACGGGTAGAAGAGTTCCTTGTGGCCCGCCTGCCAAGCCGCTCTGAGTTCAGGCGTGGTGATGTCCCAATCCGGCCGGCATTTCCTGGTAAGGGCACGCAGGTCCTGGCGGAGATCTTCGAGAGTAGGCCGGCCCCAGAACCAGTAGCCGTTGTAGACCTTATAAATCACCAGACCAGGCTCGAGGACGATCACGTGGGGGATCATGGGATTGTGGACGGGATCGGTGTATTCGGCGATGTCGAGATCCTTTTGGACCATCCGCCCGGCATCCGACAGGAATGGCCAGTGGGCGCCCACTCCACTGCGATACTCATTCGTCTCACTGATATTGTCGGTGCTGATTGTGACCGGCCGGCAATAGGAAACCTCGATTTCACGGTGGAGCTCGACCAGCAATTCGGCCTGCCGGCGATCCTTGGGGCAGAAGCCTCCACGGCTCAGGACCAGCACCAGCGGATGTTGCGCTTGTAGTTCGGAGAGCTTCCGGCGTTTCGCAGCGTGGTCGGAAAGCTCATAGTCGGGAAAGATTGCGCCCGGAACAATGTCAGATCGCATATGAAATGTTCCTCTTGAAAGATAATAACCCTCAACGCGAAGATGCCACGAAACTTCGCACCAACGCGGCGATCTCATCCGCTGCCGTATCCAATGCGAAATGACCGCCGTCCAAAATGTGGACTTGAGCGTTGGGTACATCCCGGTGGTAAGCTTCCGGTTCCGATGGGTCGAACGAGGATTCGTACTTACCCCAAATTACCAGGAGGTGCGGCTGCTTCTCGCGCATCCAGGCTTGCCATTTCGGGTAGCCTTCCACGTTGGTTCGATAGTCGTAGAACAGGTCGCTCTGAATCTCCGCCTGGCCGGGCTGGCTGAGAAAAGCAAATTCGTCAGTCCAGAGATCCGGGTCATAGCGTTCCACGTTGGGATCGCTGCCGACATGGCGCGTCCGTGTGGTGGCAAGCGATAGAAGATTGGTGCGAAGTGCGCTTTCGTTGGCCGCGCGGTCAGCCCAAAAAGCCCGCCGCGTCTTCCAATTCGCCCCCAGGCCTTCGTTGTGGGCCACGGCGTCCTGGACGATCAGGGCCTCGATCCGCTCCGGATGAGCCAAGGCCATACGAAAACCCACCGGGCCGCCATAATCCTGCATGTAGAGGGTGTAGCGCGAAAACCCGAGCGTTTCAGTAAGGTGATTGATGACCTCGGCGTAATGATCGAACGTATACGCGAATTTTTTCGGGTCCGGCCAGTCGCTGTGTCCGAAGCCCGGATAGTCGGGCGCTACAAGATGATAGCGATCAGAAAGCCGGGCGAAGAGCGGCTCGAACATTCGTGACGAAGAGGGCAGTCCGTGGAGCAGGAGAATCACGGGCGCATCCTTGGGTCCTGCTTCCCGATAGAAAATTGAGAGTCCGTCAACCTGCACCGTGCGATAAGAGACGTGCTGCGACATGGGAGTTTTGATCCTTTCCTGCCCTAGGAGATGAACGGTAGCAATCCCGGTTGCAAAAAGCAGCGTCGAGTTCCTGACGATTGTTCCAAAGTTCATGGCGCCTATTCGTAAGAGGCTGCACACACTGCAAGTGGCGTTCCAAACAGGCCGCTCAAGGGCATCAGTCGTCTACCTGAATCATTTGACCAAAGCTGCCGAACCTGCGACACAGAGTGACGGAAGTTTCGACTCACGGCGGCCATGACAAATCACGAGCGCACCCTGACTCCCAACACGACTTTTCGATACAAGCTGCTCTGGTACTCAAAACCTGCCTTTTCGATGGAATGCCGGGAGGGAGCATTGTCCGCAACCACGGATATGTATATGAATTCAGTTCCAGCTATGTTGGCAGCATCGGCCGACATTTCGCGCAGCGAACATTGATAGAGACGACGGCCGCGAGAGGCTGGGTGCGTGAAATAATCGTACAAAACCGCGGATTGGGGCGGCATCGGAAACTTCTGATCCACCTCGGGAAAATACGCGACGTCCTGTCGTTCAATCAGCCATCCGTAGTGGACCAGCAGGCCGTTCTCTACCAGTGTGTAGACGTGTTCGCCCTCTTCCAGGCGCTGCATGGCCGTTTGCAAGAACTCAAACAGGGTGGGCTGCCACGTTTCTGCGGCTCTATAACAAAGCAGGTCCTCCAGGCAGTCTCGACGCATGCGCCGTGGCGGGTCGATTGATTGCTGGAGGGTATCGCGCGCAGCTTTCCGATAGATGCGATATTCGCACGAATCCCAAGCCGAACGAACCGCCCGCCGGCCTATTTTCCGCCCGAGACCCGGTGCGGATATTACCCGTATCGCGCGGCGAAAAGCTCGCACCGCATGCCGGAAGCGGTCCGCGGAAACGAAACGCTTCCCCGTTTCGATGGCCTTCCGTTTCCACGCATATCTTCGGGCCCGCGCGCCGCTGAAAAAGATATCGACGATAGACGATGTATCGCTGCCGGTGGCGAAACTTTCTTTGTATGAGCCGCCTGGCGTGAGGTCCAGAAAATGGAATCCTTCTTCTTCCAAGTGCAGGCCTAGCTGAAGAATATGAAGTTTTCCCGGCGAGTGTTCCGCGAAGAATGGAGAATGGGTGAGCGTTCCCAATAGCACCTGCTGCTTATTGCACCATCCAATATTGGCCGCGATAATGCGCCCGTTCAGGCGGGTTACGGTAATATGCAGCAAACCGTCCGCTTGCCGCATGAGTTCCTCGTGAAAACGCCTCTTGCGGCCGTCGTCGCGGAAGGCCAGGACTCCGTGCGCGGCCCCATGCCTGAAATCGCACATCGGAATAATTTCGTCCAGTGCCGCGGAGAAGTCAGCCGGGTTCACTATTCTTTCGAAAACCAACGGTCCACTTTGTTCCAACTTTCTGATTCGCGCTCTGTTCTTCTTGCCGCCGAGTGATGCCCTCGCACTGTCTGCGGGCTGGGCACGCATTAGAGGACGATCGATGGGACGGACGAAAACTTTGTCACGCCAATTTTCGAACCAACCGAGCGGCGTGCCTGGAGCAAGATACGCCAGCTCCAGATGATCCTTTGGAAACAACTGGGCAAGCCGGCCGAACGCGGAATCGGCGAAGGCGTCCGCATGCTCCGGCAGCGCGAGCCAGGTTTTGTACTCAGCGTGGACAGTTCCCGCAACAACCAGCCGCCCCGAAGGTTTTTCAGTGGCCATCGGAATCAAGCCGGCTAATCCGGCAGCCGGATCCTCGTCGCAGACAATGAGTGGATCGAAATGATCGGAATAGCAGTCATACCACGTGGCGACGAAATTGGGATCCTGAAAGCACGTGGACCACGGGCAGATATCGAGCAAGCTTTGCCATGCTGTCAGGAATGAAGCATCTTGCAGCATGGCCGTGGCGGCGGCTCCGCGTTCCACACGAATCACGGGGAAGGTTCCTCGTCGAAGACCTGGCCTTCGGACATGACGTGAGGGCGCCCGGGCAGGAACGCCGCGATGCCGCTGATCCAAGCGTCAAATTCCTGCATGGACAAGCCGCACGTATCTACCAGCCGAGGCAGAAGGAAAGGTGAGCAGCTCGAGGCGGCTATTCCGGGGACGCAGGTTGTGGCGGATTCAACGTGGCATTCCGGCAGCCATTCTTGAAACCGTGGAATTTGAAATCCACCGGGGTAGCAAAAGTGCCGCGCCGGCCGTTGAGTGAGATTCTCGATGGAGCGGCGATTGTCATCAATCTCCTGCATGAAACGCTCGCGACGCGTGGACACGCGATGGCGGTGCGTGTGCAACTGGATATCAACGCCGGCGTGCGCCACCTCGGCCAGTTCTGTGGAATTCATCAGGTGCAGCACCCGGCGCGAACAAAGATCGTTGTAATCGATGTCTAGCGCCGCGGCTAAGGAACAGAGCAAATCATCTTTCTCCCGGCCCGACAGCTTTCCGCGCCTCGAAAATTCTCCGAGTTCGGTGCAAGCCTGAGCACTCCCAGATGCGTCAAGCAGGTTGTCTTCCCGCCAAACGGGTGGAAAGGATTTCCGTTTCCCTCGCGCCTTCCAAATCAGATAGCTGGACATGGGATCGAAAACGGGGCGGTTGAACTCTACGTAATAAGTGGGGACGTAAACAGTGACCGGGTAACCAAACTCCCGGATGATCGGCCATGCCACGGCGTAGAAATCAAAAGCCCCGTCATCGAACGTAATGGCCACGGCGCGGGGTGGCAGGGACCCTGCAAATAACCGCCAGATACCTTCACCGAGCGGGAGCACATTGCACGATCGATCGCGGAGCTGCTGGAACCGTGCTTTCAGCAGGCTCGATTGCATGTATAGCGCAGGATCCCACTCGTCCTCATCCGACATTGCAATCCCGTGGTAGCACAGAATCAGGAGGCGTTCGGTACGCCAACGGCTAGCGAGAAGCTGTTCCGAAAAGCCCAGACCGGAACAGACGTCCAGCAGGCCCCGTTTTGCTCTTTTCAGCACGTGCACGGGCTAAAGATTAGGAGTATGTCAAGCGACTATAGCGTCAGGCGGCGTAGACGCAGTCGGCTGCAAGCGGGAAGCACCAAGTGTCCGAAATAAAGCATAAGGATATTGCATGCCCGCGATTAGTGTCAAGCTGCGCTGTGCCAAGTGGAGCGCCTAGCGATTTTCCGACGGCGCGCTTCACGCCGCGCGCAGACGCCGGTTGATTAGAAATCCGGTGGTGATGAGTCCCAATACCATCGCGGTGAACAACAACAACCAACCCCAATATTGCGTTGGATGCCGTAGAATCCGGGTGAAGTGGCGGCCATAAAGATCCGCGACCAGGGCGATGGCTGTGTAGCGGACGGCCCGGCCAATTGCGACGATCGCAAGAAACCTGTCCATACGGTAATGAGACGCGCCGGCGGCTGCGAAGAACATGCTGGTGGGGAAAGGGACGGGAATGGCAGTGGAGGCGGCCAGCGCACCAGTGCCCCATTTCTCAAATATTTCCTGAAACGCGGACACGCGTTTGCTTCCAAATTTACTGTCCAGATAGGCTGACCCGGCTTTGCGAGCGATTCGGTACGTAAGAAATGCGCCAATCACGGAGCCCGCGGTTGCCACCGCCGCGTATTCGTACCACGGGTTGCGATGAGTGGCGGCGAGAATCGCTATCAGGATATCCGGGCCACCGAATGTTGGAATTGGAGAGCTATCCAGGATCGCGAGAAAGAAAAGCCCCAGGGCTCCCAGGTGCCGGAAGATTGAGGCAAAGCTGCGCGCGCGTGCCGTTTGGATGAAAGCGATCAACACTTGGAAATATAGCATCCGGCTGCGTTGGAAATGCACCGGCTCCCTCACGGTCGCGGTTCGGCTTGACGGCCGGCGTGCACTCGTGTTACTTAGATAGCATGTCTACCGTAGACAATCTATCTGAACGGTTGGAGCTGCTGCAAGGCACGCTCGAGGTGCTGATTCTGCGCAGCCTGCAAATTGGCCCGAATCATGCCTACGGCATCGGCCAGTTCATCGAACATCATTCCGCCAGCGAATTCCTGGTGGACAACGGCTCGCTCTACCCCGCCCTGCAGAGGCTGTTGCAACGTAGCTGGATCACCGCGCAATGGAAAACGTCGCCCAATTCCCGCCGCGCGAAATATTACCGTCTTACGCCGCTCGGGCGCAAACAGCTTCTGGCAGCTACTTCGAAGTGGGAACGATTTGTCGAAGCTATGGGACGCGTGCTGGCTCCCAAAGGAGCGAACCGTGCGTGAATGGTGGGCTAAGCTTCGCACTGCGCTGACCGGGAGGCGCGGCATATCCGACGATCTCGCGTCCGAGATTCAATCCAACCTGGAACTCGAAACTGACGATCGTCTCGCGCGAGGCATCCCGGCCGATCAAGCTCGCGCCGATGCCAGGCGTCATTTCGGGAATCCCACCTTGATCAAAGAACGCGCGCAGGAAGCCTGGACCTTCCCGCGTCTTGAAACATTCCTCCAGGACTTGCGCTATGGCATGCGCGGTGTTTTGAGAGCGCCCGGCTATTCGCTGGTGGTGATTCTCACGTTGACTTTGGGAATCGGCGCCAACTCCGCCATCTTCAGTGTGGTGGATGCGGTTCTGTTGAAGCCTCTGCATTATCCCGATGCCGAACGGTTGGTCTGGCTGGGTGAATCGAATGGCAAAGTGGAGGGCATCAGCGTTACTTGGGGGAATTATCGGGCCTGGAAGAAGTACAACCACACCTTCGAAGACCTGGCCGGCTATCAGTGGAATCAATTCACGCTGACAGGCCGCGATGAGCCGCTGCGCACCCGGGCGATCCAAGCGGACAGAGCCTTTTTCAGTTTGCTGGGGGTGAAGCCGGTGCTGGGGCGCATATTCACTGCTGATGAGGATCGCGCCGGCGCTGCGCGCACCGCAGTGCTGGATTACAAATTCTGGGTCAGTAAGCTGGGCGGCGACAAAGGGGTGTTGGGCGACACGCTAGATCTAAATGGGTTGCCCTATCGCATTATTGGCGTGTTGCCGCCCGGACCGGATTTTCTCAATGTGCCTGTCGATTTGTACGTGCCGGTGGGCCTGTTCCGAAGTGATTCCGAGCCTCGTACGCAACATGGCTCCATGCGCGTGCTGGCGCGCCTGCGGCCCGGAGTAACACTTGCCACGGCGGTCGGCGATCTGGACCAGATCATGCAGCGGCTGGCTCAGGAAGATCCTGGAACGGAAAATGATCACCGCTCGAAAGGCGAGTTTCTGCTGAACGAGACAGCCGGGTCGGTTCGTCCCACGCTGTGGCTGTTGATGGGCGCTGTCGGGTTGATCCTGTTGCTGGCTTGCTCTAATGTGGCGAATCTGGTGTTGGCGCGGAGTGCAACACGCTCGCGCGAGATTGCAGTTCGAACCGCGATCGGAGCCGGACGGATGCGCCTGCTCCGCCAAGTTCTCACCGAGAATCTGTTGGTAGCGGCGATCGGTGGCGTGCTAGGACTGTCGCTCGGATACTGGGCGCTGCGGGCGCTGATTCTGATTGCTCCTAAAGGTATCCCGCGCCTGGCGGAAGTCGGTCTGGATTTACGGGTGCTGCTCTTTACTGCGGGCCTCATCATCTTCACCGGGTTACTGGTGGGATTCGCACCGGTATGGACTGCCGGAAAAGTGGATCTGACCTCCGCACTCAACGCGGGCGGGCGCTCAGGCACCGACACCAAACGCGAACGCTCGTTCCGGAACGCACTGGTGGTCGCCGAAATCACTATCACGCTGGTGCTGGCATTTAGCTCCGGGCTGCTGCTTCGAAGCTTGATGTCAGCGCAGAACTCGAGCCCGGGATTCGCCGCTAACGGCGTGCTTTCTCTCGAGTTGGAACTACCGGGGGCAGGCTACCAAAACCCGCAATCCATTCAGAATTTCTACGACCGTTTACTCGAGGGGCTTCGTACCATTCCGGGAGCCAGCGAGGTTGGTGCTGTGTACTGTCCACCTCCCGCGGGTGACTGCGGCGATTGGTGGTATTCGGTGCTGGGCGCACCGGTTCCAGAGAAAGGGGACGTACCGCTCTCTCTGTTCAACATCGCAGGCCCCGGATATTTCGAGACCATGCGCATTCCGCTTCGCGAAGGCCGAACATTCACCAGCGCGGACCGCGCGGGTGCGCCATTGGTGGCCGTGGTCAACGAAACAGTCGCCCGGCAATGGTTCCCTAAGCAATCCGCCGTCGGGCACGTAATCAAATATGGCGGCCCCTACATGCCCGGCCCCACTTTCGAAATCGTGGGAGTGGTGGGTGACGTTAAGCAGGAAGGGATGGGCACGACGCCGTATCCGGAAATCTATCGGCCCTTCGCCCAGGACCCGCGGCAAGCCATGGTGGCGATGATCCGTACCGCCGGCGACCCCAACGCTCTCGCGCCCGCGGTGCGGCGGCAGGTGGCATCGCTTGATCGCAACCTGGCAATCCAGAGATTGCTGTCTGAAGAAGGCCGCATGGCCGCGACATTAGATCGCCGCCGCTTCGCGACCCTGCTTCTCACGATCTTCGCAGGACTCGCTTTGAGCTTGTCCGCGGTCGGAGTCTATGGTCTGCTTAACTACTGGGTCACGGCGCGAGAAGAAGAGATTGCCATCCGCATGGCTCTGGGCGCGCATCGTTCCACAATTCTGGCCTGGTCCGGCATTGCGGCATCCAGACTAATTGCCGCTGGGACCATCCTGGGCATTTTGGCAGCATGGGCCGCATCTTACGGACTGGAATCGTTGGTTTTCGGCATCTCGCCGCGGGATTTAACTATGCTCAGCAGCTCCGCTCTGCTGGTAATTGCAATTGCGGCACTCGGCGCCGCCCTTCCATTAGCTCGCGCCACACGCGTGGACGCCGCCCGCAAACTCCAGCGCGCTTAATGCCAAGTCCAGCAAATCTGTGCGAAAATTGAGAAACGGTCACAGGCCGCTCCTCATCAGAAGGAGGGCAAGGGGTCGCGGTCTCAATTTACATAAAGATGCTGCTGAGCAGAGAATTTATCGCGTACCTGTCCCGACAACTCGTAAAACGGATGACGCCTCAGGTCATCGAAACCACTGATCCGAATTCGGCCACCGAAATGATCTCGCACGTCATCGAGGACGAGCTGCAGGTGGAGGATCGGCTGAATGACGAGGTTCGCGAGTTACTGAGCCAATATAGCGACTATATGCGGCGTGAAGGCGTCAGCTATCAGGAGATGTTCCGGCGCATTAAGAACACGCTGATCTCGCAGCGCAAAGTGATCCGCGCGGCGGGCCGGGACACGGGCGACAACATGAAGCTCTCCCGCGACAAGGTGAACGATATCTCGCATAAGCTGGTCACCTCTTTCCGCAAGGCGCGCGAGTTTCGTTTGAAGAAAGATCCCAACGATGTGCGGCTGGAGATTGTCCGCTCGATGACTGAGCTTTTGTCGGTGGAAGAGAAAGTGGACCGCGCGGCGCGCACCAAGATCCGCTCGCAGAAAAAGGAAATCCCCGAAGGCACCGAGGAGTGGGACCTGCTGCACCGGCGCTACTACGCCGAAGAGTTGAAAAAGTTCGGCATCGATCTTGGCAGATGACCACGTTAGTGGTGGTGGGCAGCCTCAACATGGATTTCGTGGTGACGGTGGATCATCTTCCGTCGCCCGGTCAGACTGTTCTCGGCCGCAATTTCCAAATGATTCCTGGCGGCAAGGGTGCGAACCAGGCCTGCGCTGCAGCGCGACTCGGCGCCAACTCAGTTACCGTGCGGATGGTAGGGCGCGTGGGCTACGACGTCTTCGCCGATCATTTGAAAGCCAGCTTATCCGCCGCCGGTGTGAATGTCAGCGCAGTGCATGCCACACGCACCCAGGCCACGGGTGTGGCGCTGATTTCGGTAGATACTGCCGGCCAGAATTCCATTGTGGTAGCCTCCGGAGCCAATCACGCGCTGGCGGCGTCTGAAACCGAAGCGATGCGCTCCGTTTTCCGCGGCGCGCGTTTCGTATTGTTCCAATTGGAATCTCCGCTGGATACCGTCGCGGCTGCGCTGAAGCTGGCGCGGGCGGAAGGCGCACGAACCATTCTGGATCCCGCTCCGGCCGCGCCGCTATCGCAGGAATTACTCGCCAGCGTTGATATCCTCACTCCCAATGAAACCGAAGCGTCGCTATTGTTGGGGCTACAGCCGGGACGCGTATCGTCGTCTGAAGCGGCTGGGTTAGCTCGAACGCTACGCGAGCGCGGTCCGAAAGCGGTCCTGCTGAAGTTGGGCAATCAGGGCTGTTATTACTTGGATGGCGAAATCGAGCTCTTCAGCCCGGCTTTTCCGGTGGTTGCTAAGGACACAACAGCGGCTGGCGACACATTCAACGCCGCTCTGGCGGTGGCGCTGGCGGAAGATCG
>DASYNU010000151.1:0-12814 GCA_036008345.1 Bryobacteraceae bacterium | reverse complement strand
TCCCGCTTGCTTTAGCTCCGCATTTAATCGCGCTTCCAAGTTTGAAAAGCCCGCGTCGAGTGCCGCCATGTTGCGAGGCAAGCGTGATTCAATCCAGTTGCGTAGCGCATTCTTTTGTTTGGCCCAATCGACATTCGCTTTGGTCCGCAAGAGCACCGACTCAGCCACCAAATGACTCAACTCATCCTGCCCGAACAAAACCGGTGCTGCAGCCAGCAAGAGCACAACGAACCGGAGCCAAGACATCGGACTAACAACATTGTATTCGCTGGCGCGTCAGACCGTCACCGCCTTCACCGCCAGCGCTTTCAAATCATCCAGCGATCCGTTGAATCGATCCAGATCCACCGGCAGCGTCACTCCCGGCGTCTTTCCCTCGCGCGTGTACTGCCAAAATGTCCAGGCGTTCCAAGGCTTGGCGACATCCGGGGCGGCAGCAGCGGTGTAATGGGCCAGCCACACCGGGAAGCGCTCCAGCGCGGGAGCATTCCTCAGGATTTCCGTGGCGAAGGCCGGACTGAGATAAACAATCGGCGTCACACCCAGCCGGCTTTCCACCGTCTCCAGCCATTGGATCGCCAAAGGCGCGCGTGCGCCCTGCGCGATACTAGCCCAAGCGAGCGGCACTTCGAGATCCAGCACCGGAGGAAGATCGCCGGGCTCCAAGCGAACCACGGTGCGGATAAACGACTCCGCCTGCGTCGACGAGGGAACTGAGGGATGGAAAAAATGATAAGCGCCGCGCGCGAGACCCGCGGCACCGGCGCCCCGCCAGTTCTGTAAAAATCTGGGGTCCACGTTGGCCCCGCCTTCGGTGGCCTTGATGAAACAAAATCGGATTCCTGATGCCGCCACGGCCGCCCAGTCCACGGTCAGTTGAAAATGGGAAACATCGATTCCAGGGACCATTTTGCGCCAGCGCCTCCGACCGCAGAATAGGCCAGTGCGGCGCTGAGGAGCGGCGGCGAAGCCATCGAAATAGGCTCAACATTAGTGTTTTCAGCAGGAACTTTTTCTGGAAATGTTGTGACCGAAGTGTAGGGCTGAATCCGAGGGATTCAAGAATTCAGGAAGTCAAGGAAGGTGGAACGCGTGCCCGCAGGCACGCCTCCTTTATTCCTTGACTTCATCGGCTCCCTCGTATTCCCGGGTGCCTATCTCAGCACTCCCATCTTGTCCAGCGGCCAGTAAATAAATACAGCTTTCCCGTAAATATATCGCCTCGGAACCATCCCCCACGCCCGGCTGTCGTTCGAAGAACTGCGATGATCGCCCAAAACGAAGTACTCGTCCTGCGGCACCGTTCGCTCCGTCATCGAGCTCTGATCGCGATACTCGTCCGGCACATAATTTTCAACCAGCGCCTGTCCGTTCACAATTACCGCGCCCTGGCTCACCTCCACACGGTCACCGGGGACCGCGATCACACGCTTGATGTAGCTCTTCGTAGGATCGCCGGGGAACCAGAACACCACCGTATCGCCGCGATCGACTTTGCCAAAATGCAAACGATAAACAAACTTGTTGATGAAGATGCGCTCTTGATCGTCGAGGGTGGGCATCATGCTGGTTCCTTCCACCTTCACCGGCTGATAGAGGAACAGAATAACGATGACGGCCAGCACCACGGAGAAGATCAGGTCGCGCGCCCAATGCAGCAACGCGCCCGCCAGGGATCGCTTGGGGGGCGCGGCAGCAGCGGGGGTCACGGGATCAGTTGCGTCAGCCTGGTCCATTATTTCGAGCAATATCCGATCTATTCTTGCATCTATCGATTGATTGAGGCAACTACATGGTAGACGTTTCCAGCTAACCCGCGGTTGCCAACTGCTGCAGGATCAATTTAGCGATCTCCTGCGCGTCGCCAAAGGCTTCCAGGTATGTTTGGAACTTGCGGTTCAGTTCCAAGGCCTGGTCGGGCTTGAGCCGCGCGCGAACAATCATGTCGCGGATGTGCACCGGGTTGGGCAGTAGTGCGTCCTCTTGAAGTTCCTCCAGCGCTGTCGCGGGGTCGTAATGATACATGCGCGCCCTCCCATACTATTATCCTGCCTGCTGAGCAGCCAGTGGGGTAGCGCCATGCGCTGTCAAAATCGCTCGCGCCAACTCCTCTTCCTCCTCGGGAAAGACGGTCCGAAGATCAAATAACAGCCGGCCTCGCTCAATCCTCGCCACCACCGGCGGAGCATGAAAACGCAGGCGCCGCTCAGCTTCCACGACATTCACGAATTCCACCCCCGCGGATTCCACGCCGGATTCCACGGCAATCAGCCAACTCGGAAGCGGCTGCTCGGGCGTCGCCCCTCCACCGATCAGCGAACTCCCCTCCACAACCTCCCAGGACACACCCACCAGCCGTGCGCCAAAGCGGTCCGCACGCGCGCGCAGCTCATCGCTCGAAAACGAAATCATGCGCAGCGCCGGGATCTGTTCCCAGCGCTCCAGCAAAAGATTGCGCAGTGTCGTCTCCAACGCCTGGTAAATCAACTTGTCTAACCGAAGCGCGCGGAACATGGGATTGCGCCGCAGCCGCGCTATCAAGCGCCGGTCGCCCGCCAGAATCCCGGCCTGTGGGCCACCCAGCAATTTGTCACCGCTGAAGGAAACCAGGCTGACGCCCGCGCGAATGCTGTCGCCCACCAGTGGCTCGTCCACGCCGAACGCCCGCAGATCCGCAACGCATCCGCTGCCCAGATCCTCGTACACCGGAACGCCGCGCTCCCGGCCCAGCGCTACCAGCTCGCGCAATTCGGGACGCGCCGTAAAGCCTTCCATCCGGAAATTGCTGGGATGCACGCGCAGCAGCAGGCGAGTACGCTCATTAATAGCATCCCGATAATCCTCGATGCGGGTTCTGTTGGTAGTTCCGATTTCCCGAAGAATCGCGCCCGATCGCTGCATGATTTCGGGAATCCGGAAACCGTCGCCGATTTCAATCAGCTCGCCGCGGGACACCACCACCTCGAAGCCCGCCGCCAGTTCATTCAAGGCCAGGTAAATTGCGGCCGCGTTGTTGTTCACCGCGATTCCCGGCGCTCCTACCAGCCGCTCCAGCAGTTCGGCTGCGTGAACATCACGCTTGCCGCGCGTGCCTTGCGCCAGATCGTATTCTAAGTTGGAATATCCGAGTAGCGGCTGGAACGCAGCCAGTGGCGCGCGGCCCAGGTTGGTATGCAGCACCACGCCTGTAGCATTGATCACCCGCCGCAGTGACGGCGTTTCAAACCTTGCCAGATTCCGCTCCACGCGGTCTGTGACGGATTCCCGGCCTAGTGGAACCCCGGCGCGGATCTCGTCGCGCATGGCCTGGAGCGCGCGCCGCACTTCGTCCGCAATTAACGCGCGAGGAAATCGGCCCTCCAGATGGGACAGCCCGGCCAACACCTGGTCCACGGCCGGCAGCTCGCGCAATTGCTCCTTATCCACCAAACCTCGATGTTATCTTACTTGGGATGTTATCTTACTTGGGATGTTATCTTACTTCGGATGTTATCTTACTTAGCGGAGTTTTCTTACTTCTGGAGAGTCACGGCTACGGCATACGTGCCTGAGCCCGGTACAATTTGCGGCAGGATGAAAGCCTTCAGACCGCCGTGCGGGTGCAGCGCATGGTCCTGATGTGTTTTCCAGACGTAGCGCCCAATGAACCAACCCATGGCCCCGCCAGCCACCAGGTCCGAAGCATAGTGCTGCTGGGCTCCGAATCTGGCTACGCTCACCAGCGCAGCCAGGCTGCAAGCGATGATCGGAACAATTTTAGTGTGCCCGTATTCGTAGGAAATTACGGAGGCTAGCGCCCAGGATGAAATCGCATGGCCGGATGGAAACGACGCGCCGGCATCGAAAAACTCGCCCGGCTCGGTTGCGTTATTCGGACGGTTCCGGCCCGCGACCGGCTTCAGGACAGAGACTACGATCAGGCTATCCAGCATCGCTTCCCCGCCCAGTATTCCAACCTCGCGCGCCTTGGGGTCGTTGTCTAAAGCGCCAAATGCGTAGAAGCCCGCCGCCGCGGACGCCAGCGTGTATGCACTGCCGATATTCGAAATATTGTTGGCCCAAGCGACTTGGCCCTTGCTGTTCTCAAAAACCGTTGAGGTCTGGTGATCGGTTGCTACCAGCGCCGCCGTTAAACCTCCGAATCCAATCCACCACAGCGCGTCCGTGCCGTGCATATGAAATGGACTGGTCCAAATGTCTTTTTGATCCAGCAGGACGTTGCCAACCAGCTTCTTCAGAAGCGGCTTGGGGCTCTCCGTGTCGCCAGGATAATACACGCGGTCTCGCCTGTCCTCCGGGACATTGGGGTGATCGCTATCGGTGATTTGAGCGGCCGCGCTGGCTAAACCGGCGCCCAATGCAAAGATTCCGTTATCTTGCGCGAATGCAGGCTCACATCCGCCAAAGATTGTGGCAATCGCGACCGCGACTGCGCCGGCGAACTTCACCATGCTGTTCCTCCTACGATTCCGCCACCTTTCCGGGCGCAGCCCCATTCTGCGCCACCACTTCCTCCACTACATCCCGGACCACTTCCCGTACCGCCTCTTTCACCGCGTCCTTCACGCTGGCTTCGAGCTCCGAAGGATCCAAACCCACATCCGCCCGCGCACCCACCATCTCCTTCACCATTACTTCCAGCACCGGCGCCACGGGAGGAAGGTCCTTGACCACCGCCTTGGCCACTTTTTTGGCAACCTTCGCGGCCGGCTGTCCATCCTCCGCGGCATTGGCCTGCTTCGCTTGTACGGTAGCCTCCCAATCTTCAAGGAAAATCTCGGTCAAGCGGCTCACAATCTTGGCGTCGCGAAAAATGAGGCCCACTTCGCGCCGCGCGCCCAGTTCAATTTCCCGCAAACTCTGGCTTCCGATGAACGCCTCATGCCCGTCCCGTAAGATGGTGCGCGTGTGCAATCGCATCGGCCCCAGTTTGTGCCAGTCCAGTTTGCTGCCTTTGCGCGACAAGTGGCCGATGATCTTGATCTCCACACCGGCCTTTGAAAGATCTTCCAGCAATCGAATCATATCTGCGTCGCTGATCTCCGGATCGTAAATCAACAGGCTCTTCTTCGCGCCTTTGATGAAGCTGGTAAGTTCCTTGCGCGCATTCACGGGACTCACTACAAACGAGGGAACACCCGCCACGTATTGCTGGCGTTTGGTATCCACCTCGAAGAGTTTTACGGCCTCCTGCACCAGTTCGGGATCCGATGTTACCAGCCCGAAGCTCCGGCTATGCTCGATATCCAGGTAAGTGAAATTGAACGCCAGCACATACAGTTCACGCCGGTCAATGATCATGAACTTGCCGTGATATCGTGCCAGGTCGTCAGCGCTGCGCGCCACCGTGACGCCCGCCCCCAACAGTCGCATTTCCAGCTTCCGCAGATTCCTCTCTCCACCGCGATTGGTATATGCGATCAATGCGTGAACGGAGACGCCTCGGCTCACCGCGCTGGCCAGCGCCTTTTCCACTTCGCTGCGGTCAAAACGGAACACCACGATTTCCACGCTCTTTTTGGCGTTATTGATAGCCTGCACCAGCGGCATCACCCCATCGCCCGGCTGCACAAAAAGTTTCACTTTAATTTAAGCTCCTCACTTTGATTTGAGCTCCTCAGAGTGCGGGGCTGATTCGAATGGCACACATGTTGCTCTTCAGGCGGGTGGCCATTCCGGCGTGGAGGATTTCTATGTTCAACAAGATAAAGATTTTGGGCCTGTTTGTTGGCGTGTTGGTTCTTTGTGTCCCAGCTCACGCCGGTTTGAAAAAAGGGGACAAAGCGGCGGCCGGAGCAGGAGAAATTACCGGGAACGAGTTAGTCAATGTCCTGTGGCGCGAACCCACCGACATCCGCTCCCGCAACTTGTACTACGGTCCGGGTGGCGAGGAACACCAACCTCACAGTACCTACACTTTTGAAAAAGAAGACCTGAAGGGCACCAACCCGAAATTCGTGGTGCGAGATGAAAATGGAGTGAAGTGGAAGGTGAAGCTCGGCGAGGAGGCCAAGCCCGAAACCGTCGCATCCCGGCTGGTGTGGGCCGTCGGCTACTACACGAATGAGGACTATTTTCTCCCCGAGCTTCGCGTCAAGGAAATGCCCGCGCATCTACAGCGCAGAAGCGCCGCCAAGTTTATCGAGGCCGATGGGTCCATGCGCAACGTGCGGCTCAAAAGATATCTGGAAGGCGAAAAGAAAGTGGCTAGCTGGAAATGGCGTAACGACCCGTTTGCAGGGACGCGAGAGTACAACGGATTGCGCGTGATGATGGCCGTGATCAACAACTGGGACCTGAAGGACGAGAACAATTCTATTTACGTGGAGAAGCGTTCACGCCACGAAGAAGGCAATGAGCGCGTCTACATGGTCAGCGATCTGGGCGCGAGCTTCGGATCCTGGGGTCTGGAACGGACCCACGCGGAATCAAAAGGCAATCTGGATGAGTACACGCGCCATAAATTCCTGCGCAAAATCGGACCCGAATTCGTGGACTTGGAAGTGCCCCACCGGCCCGCGCTCTTCGTGCTCCTGAATCCCCACGAATTCATCATGCGGGTGCATCTGGAATGGATCGGCCGCCACATTCCCCGGACCGATGCCAAATGGATCGGCCAAGAGTTGGCCCTGCTGTCACCGGGCCAGATTCGCGATGCATTCCGCTCGGCTGGTTATACACCCGCGCAAGTGGAGGGGTTCTCGACAGCGCTCGAGGCTAGAATTGCCGAGCTGAACCGCTTGTGAGTCAGAAAACCGTGAAAAATTGGGCGAAAGCGACTCCGTTGAAGACGCTATGCCCGGCGGAGGAATCGAGAATCCAGTATCCAGAATTCAGAAGAAGGAGGGCGCTACGCGCCGTACCACATTCAGACTCCTGGATTCTGGATTCCCTCGGCAATTCGCGGTCGAACAGTGTCAATACGCCTGCGTCTTCATGACCTTTGGCGGGCTAGCATGCCCATGCCGACTCCCTCACGGTCGCGGTTCGGTAACGCGGTTTCCGAACCGCGAGCGTAAGCGACCCGTGCCTTGGCGGATGCAACGCCGGCTATCCACGTAGCGTCATCCCTATGTGAGGTACGGCTCAATCACGCTCGCGAGCCTGGCAGCTGCAGGCCTTGCCATCGCTCAATGCCCCTATCCATGCTGGTCCGAATTCGCCGCCGATAAATTCACTTACGAGTCTTTCGAGGCCCAGCCGGTGCCGCCCGTTTCACCGCCCTACGAATTCTCATTTCCCTACCCCTCCCAACCCATGGGCGCCTCGTCCGCGGCGTGCAACGCCCAGGAGAATCCCAACGTCGATCTTTACCGTTACGATTCGCAAAATCAAACCTGGAGTGGGCCTCTGACCGGTCCCATTTACCGCAACCCCACGTATCTCGAAGTGAGCCCGAAGACCACCGGCTGGAAAGGGATCGCGGTGCATGTCCTATACCAGGGAAAGATTGATTCCCCCAACGGACACACGCTGGTGGAATCTGTCTTCTTCCACAACGAACGCTGCTATCGCGCCAGCACGGAATTTGGATTCTCGCACTATTTGAAAGGTCTCCCGGGCGATAACACGATCTATTTCTACTACGAAGTCAATGCCAACTGCCAGCCCAAAGGCAAATGCCGCGTGCACGGCTCGGACGACCCTCTAACCGATCAACGGGTCAATATCGGGATCCCGATTCCTACGGACCCGAACAGCCATGGCGGATCGGATTGGCTCTATGAAGCCTACCTGATCGACGGCGGCGCGAAATGGCATATCCGCGTAGTGGATCCCTACAAGCACCAGACCAAGGGCGCGCCCATGGATCGGGATGTGCAGGATTTCTTCCGCGACATCGCGGCCGATTATGCCGCGCACGGGGGCGACGGTTACGTGACGGCAACGGCCACGCGTGATGGCCCGCTGGTGGAATCCAGTAATCCGCCGGTAATGAACATCGTCAAGATCTACGCCGCCAAATAGAGCCCACTTGACAGATCTGCATGAATGATGCATACTAATGCATATGAGGACTACATTAAACTTAGACGGGGAGTTGATTGAGAAAGCCAGAGCTGTCACGGGGATCTCGGAAAAGACCTCGCTCATACGGGCTGGCCTGGAAGCCCTGATTGCCCGGGAAACTGCCCGCCGCCTGGCAGCACTCGGAGGCACGCAACCGCATTTCGAAGCGGGCCGGCGCACCCGTCCCAAACGGGCTAGCGCTGCATCGGCTAGTTAGGACTATTAACCCATGCTCCTGGTGGATACCTCCGTGTGGGTGAATCATCTGCGCAAGGGCGAACCTCGCTTGCATCAAGCTTTGATGGACGATCAGATTCTGATGCACCCGTTCGTGCTCGGCGAGATTGCGTGCGGCACCTTGCACCGAAGGTCCAGTATTCTCAACGACCTTGCGCAATTGCCCCACGCTATTTCCGCCCAACACGACGAAGTTCTAGCGTTTCTGGAGCAGCATCGGCTCTACGGTAAAGGTATCGGCTGGATCGACGCTCATCTGCTTGCTTCAGCAGCCCTCACGCGCTGCCGTCTTTGGACTCTCGATTCCCGCCTCGGCGACGCTGCGGCGTCGCTCAAGCTCGGCGCAAACAATTAGTGAGAGATTCGCTCGCGATCCGCCTCTAGATAGGCATGCTATTCGTCATTGATACTGCTTGTCCAGGTTGTGGGTCGCGCGATACGCGGCGCGCCCATCGAAACGGAATCATGGCCACCTTGCTGAACCGTTTTCTCGTCGATCCCTATCGTTGCAGAAGTTGCCGCCGCCGCTTCTTTCGCCGAGCGGTTCGGACGGCGCCGGGCCACGCCGTGCAGGAATCTTACCGGACGCAGTCAGCCGGGCAATAATGCGATAGTTAACTGGCTCCGTGAAAACTGCGCGCGGATTATCAACTAGAAGTACGCGGCCAAAGTCGCGCGGCGGTGCTCAGGTAAAGCTGCGAATCGCCGCGGCTTCGTCGTCGAAGACTTCGAAAACGGTATAGAGCTTGGTGATCTGCAACAGATCTTTCACGCGTTTGCTCAATCCCAGCAGCTTTAATTGGCCGCCGTGGTTGGTCACGGTGGTATAACTGGAAACCATCTCTCCGATCCCGGAGCTGTCAATATAGGAAACTTCGCTCAGGTTAACCAGAATCTTCTTGTCGCCTTTGGTGGCCAGATCCCGAATCGCATCGCGAAACTGGCTGGCACCTTCTCCCAAAGTGATTCGTCCGGCGGCATCGATTACCGTTACGCTGCCTACTTGGCGGATCGTTAATTTAACGCTCACAAAATTGGAACCTCCTGCGTTTATCTCTTGGATCTCGTATTAACTGGCTTTGGCCAGGTACTTCACCATCCGTACTTCGGTGCCACCGGGCTGTGCCCGGCGAACTTGAAACTCGTCCACGAAGGCCTGGATCAGCAGCAATCCTCGTCCCGATTGGCGAAGCAAATTCTCCTCCGCCAGCGGATTCGGCAACGTATTCAAGTCAAACCCTTCTCCCTCATCCGCGATCACAACAGTCAGCCGGTCGGGTGCCTTGGTGACGGACAAATGCACTTTCTTGCGGGAGTTGTAGCGATTCCCATGCACCACGGCATTCACCATGCCTTCCCGGACCGCCATCCCGATCTGATGCAACTGTTCCTCCTCGAACCCAATGTCGACGGCATCCTGCAGCACCGCCGCTTCCGCGACCTCTACGCTGTCCAGGTTGGAATCGAGCAGCATTTGTCGTTCTGCCATAGCTTCGCGTGCGGACCTGCAGCGTTGCCAAGTCGAATGTTTACAGTAGAATACTCAGGCAGGCAAAGTCAAGGCACTTAAGGGCTATGGGGACTCGCGTCGTTCGGGATACGCGACTCAAACTCCATCAAATGCTCAACCGCCCGGAATCGGACAGATGAAGCTCGTCATCAAGCCAATCCAAGATCCGGGGGCTATGATCGGAGCGAGTGTTGCATATAAACTGTTCACCGTTCACATATGCCGGACGCCGCTCCAGCACAACTGAATCCCGAGCGAGATCAGCCACAACGACAGCGCTACCCGCAGGACTCGTTGCGGAGCGATAGCCGCGAGGTACGTTCCGGCGAATGCTCCCGCCACGCCGCCGATGATGAGCTTGATCAGGATGGCCGCGACGTAGTTGCCCGCCGTCAATTGGAATCCGCTACCAACCAGCGATACGCAGAGACCGAAGAACAGGTCGGTGCCCACCACCTGCGCCGCAGTCAGTGGAGTGATCGCCAGCAGCACCAGCGAACCTAAGGCGCCGGCGCCAGCCGACGAAAAGCCCACTTCCGCGCCGATCGGCAACGTGATCAGCGGAAGCCATCGAGAGTAATCTTTCGCCGGCTTCTGATCTGGCCGCAGCCAGACGCGGTAGAGATTGAGCGCGGCAATCAACACGATGGTGGAACCAAGCGCCGCGTTTAGAATCCCCAAACGCCCGGGTATATTCAGCCGTGCCAGGATCAGCGAACCCACGATCACTCCCGGAAGTCCGCCGGCCAGCATGTATCCAAGGACGCGAAAATCCACCTGCTTGCGCGCCAGTTGCATGGGAACCACCAGCATCTTGACGGCTACGCCGAACGTTAACGCGGTCCCCACCGCATACGCCGGTGGAACATGGAAGAACAGGATTAGAACTGGCGCGGTGATGATTCCGGCTCCGACGCCGGTGATGCCGATCGCGACCGCAATCAAAAATCCAAGTACGATTTCCATGCCGTCATTCGCTTGCGATGTGAATGCCGCACTCGAGCTTCCGTCCAGCCCAGCGGCCCGACCGCGGATTGTCCGGATCGGCTGGTGGGGTGGTACACGGCGCGCAACCAATGCTGGTATAACCCTGCTCATACAGCGGCAGCACCGGAATGCCGCGCCGCTTCAGATAGCTCCACACATCCGCGTTCGTCCAATCCGCTAAGGGACTAACTTTCACCAGTTGCTTGCCGCTGGGCAATCGGAAATCAGCCACGGTCTGCAAATTCGCGCGCGTGGGCGATTGATCGCGACGCAGGGCCGTGAACCAGACTCCGTAGTCGTCCAATCCGCGGAACAGCGGTTCCACCTTACGCATGCCGCAGCAGCGATCGGGCGCACTCTGATACAAAATGCCGAATTGCGATTCCTGCGCTTCCACCGTCTGCCTGGAAGCAAGGTTCACCAGGTTCAAGTGCAATCGCTCGGTCATCTGATCGCGATACGCGTAAGTTTCCGGAAAGTGATACCCGGTTTCCAAAAACAGCACCGGAATATCCGGCCTCTGCGCGATCACCAGGTCCACTAGCGCCATGCATTCAGTTTGGAAGCTGCAGGTGACACAGGCAGGCACTGAACTGTCCGCGAAGACGCGTCCTATCAACTCCGCTGCTGCGTCAATTTTCTGATCAAGTATCATTTTCTGCTGCCGCCTGCCTCCCGCCTTCTGCCGCTTGCCTAAATCCCTTCGCCCCCGGTTAATCTCTCTTCGGGCAGCAACACACCTGCGTCCTCAAGCGTAGCGATGATCTGCTCGGCCGCCTTCGCGTCGTCCTCCGGCAACGGCCAGTCGGGTTGCTGATCGGATACCAGCAGCACCAGCCAGCCCGCCTCGGTTGCCAAGGGGTGCGCCTGGTTCGAGATCACAACGGCGCAGCCCCGATCGAACAGTCTTCGCTCCAACAGCGCCGCCAGTTGCGTCCTTGGCCCCAGTGACACAGTGGCCGCCGAGTGACCGTAGCGGGCGATCCGCTCCGCCGGCGTCACGCTGTCATGCCTCTTCGAAATGACTGACGTTCGCGCGCGCACGGGCGTGACCGCCCCCAGAATCATTCCACCAGCCACGGTCGCGTTGCTATCCGGATCAATCAGAATGAAGCTGCCACTGGTGCGGTTCTGCGTGTACGGATCAAAATAAATCGGTCGCGAAGTTTCGATCCGCAACACGCCGATCGCATTCATCTCGAGGCGCTCAGCCGGCTCCCGCTGGAGCGATGTCACGTTCACGCGATGCTGCAGCGCCTTTATCTCGGCCGGCATGCTCTGAGTGGTATGTTTCAGGACGTACGTGCGTGTCGTGTCTAATGGCTGATCGTTTAGCCACACCACGCTCGCGTCAAACTGCCGCGCCACTTCGGGGATTCGCTCGACCGAAGCGATCATGTCGCCGCGGCTGATGTCCAGCTCGTCTTCGAGCGTAAGCGTAATCGACATCGGCGCAATCGCTTCCTCCAGCGGCCCATCGAAAGTCTCGATGCTCTTCACGCGCGACCTTTGTCCGGATGGAAGCGCTAGAATCGCATCGCCCGGCCGTATGATTCCGGATGCCACTTGCCCGGCATAGCCGCGAAAAGTCTGGTCCGGCCGCATCACTCGCTGAACCGGAAAACGGAACGCTGCCGCGCGAGTGCGGTTATACACCGGCACCGTCTCCAGATACTCCAGCAGGCTGGGCCCAGCGAACCAGGGCATGTTCCGGCTGCGCCGCACCACGTTATCGCCGGCCAGCGCACTGATAGGAAGGAAATACGCATGCGGGGCGTTCAAGTGGGAAAGGAACTCGCGGAATTCAGTCTCAATGCCGCGAAAAACGTCCGCATCGTAGCCCACCAGATCCATCTTGTTCACCGCGATCGCAAAGTTCGGAATCCCGAGCAGCGAAGCGATATAGGCATGCCGGCGGGACTGCGCCAGCACTCCGTTGCGAGCGTCAATCAGTATGATGGCGACATCTGCCGTGGACGCTCCGGTGGCCATGTTGCGCGTGTATTGCTCATGCCCCGGCGTGTCGGCGATGATGAACTTGCGCCGCGCTGTTGCAAAATAACGATACGC
>DASYNU010000150.1:0-2322 GCA_036008345.1 Bryobacteraceae bacterium | reverse complement strand
GCCGAGGACCTGGACGGCGGCGCGAGGAAGCATGGGTCGAAAATCGACGCCGGTTGCTATGAAAGGCGGTAGGAACCAAACGTGTCTGATTCCGATGTGAATCGCAGAAGCTTTCTCCAGTCCGCCGTGGGGGCGGGTGTTTCGCTCGCCGCATCCCAAGCCACGCGCGCCGCGTTGCGTTCGAAGATGATCGGAATTCAGGTCGGCGCCGTCTCGTTTGTGGATGAGGGTACCGAGAAAGTGCTCGACATCCTTCAGGAACGGGCGCGCGTGAACACGCTGTTCCTCGCGGTCTTCACCTACGGACGAGGCATCGCCGGCAGACAGATCCCTGGCCAGCCACTGCCGGATCACGGCAGGCAGGAGTACGATCTCAAATTCCACGGGGGCAACTTCGCCACGCCCCACGCCGAGTATTACAAGAACACCGTGTTGAAGGACACGCGCGCGCCTGACCACGGCAACCTCGATATTCTTGCCGAAGTGCTGCCCGCGGCTAGGAAACGAGGCATGCAGACCATCTGCTGGCTGGAAGATGTTTTCCGCAAAGACGTGCCCAATGTCGAGAAAGTGCAGGAACGCGACCTCTACGGGCGAAACGCCAAAACGCTTTGCCTGAACAATCCCGACTACCGGAATTTCCTGACCGGCCTGGTGGAGGACTACACACGGTCGTATGAGATCGACGGGATCATGTGGGGCTCGGAACGGCAGGGGGCGCTGTGCGATAGCTTAGGCGCCACGCACGACCACCCGCACATCGATCCGGGAAACGTCACCTGCTTCTGCCAGTTCTGCCAGCGCAAAGCCAAGGAGCGCGGCATTAACACGGAACGCGCACGCCAGGGATTTCTCGAGCTGGAGAAATTTGTCCGCGCCGCCCGCGCTGGCAAGCGGCCCGTGGACGGTTACTACGTCCAGTTCTGGCGGCTTCTGCTCCGCTACCCGGAAGTGGCCGCCTGGGAAATGCTGTGGACCGACAGCCTGCGCGAAACCTATGACGCCATCTACAAAACCGTGAAGGCGGCCAAGCCAGACGTGCCGGTGGGTTGGCATATCTGGCACAACAATTCTTTCAATCCCATCTACCGCGCCGAGCAGGACCTTAGCGAGCTTTCAAAATATTCCGACTTCCTGAAGATTGTTATGTACAACAATTGCGGCGGCGAGCGCATGGCTCTTTACGTCGACAATATCGGTTCCACGCTCTATGGCGATCTCTCGAAGCAGGGCCTCCTCGATTTCAACTACGCGGTGATGAATTTCAAAGAGCGCAGCTACGACCAGATTCCCTACTCGGGGCTTTCGGCCGACTACGTCTATCGCGAGACCCAACGCGCGCTCGAGGGAGTGGCCGGAACGCATACTCAGATCTGGCCCGGCATCGATATCGGCATCCCCACTGAAACTAATCACAGCAAGAGCATCCCGCAGGCGGTCAAGGAGGCCGTGTCGGCAGCATTTCGCGCCGGTGCGCCCGGCGTGCTGCTCTCGCGCAAATATTCCGAAATGCGGCTTGCCGATCTCAGCGGAGCCGGAGAGGCCGTAAAGGAACTCAAGTGAAAGAGCTACTCAGCAAGAAGTTTTGGCAGGACGTCAAAAAAACGTTTGACGAAGCGCGTGCTGAGGCCCCTGCGAATAGCGCGGATTCACAGCCCGCTGAGATTCCCCCGGCCCTGCCGGACAACCAGGGTGATGTAACCCCGCGCGTCAGCAAGGGGACCAGCGGCACTTGACAGAAAATCAATCCACCAGCGCCTGATACGCCATCCTCTTGAACTGAACTCGCGCGGTGACGTCCTCCGACGGCAGAATCTGGACCAGGAACACTCCGATCATGTGCTCCTTGGGATCGATCCAGAAGCTGGTTCCCGCTGCGCCGCCCCAATAGTATTCGCCTTCCGATCCAACCGTCGCCGATTTACCCGGTCCCTGGTTCACAGCGAACGTGAGCCCAAATCCATACCCCTCCGTCAGCGCTCCCCGGTTCAGATTGCCGAGGTGATCCGCCCGCATCAACTCGATGGTCTTTCGGCCGAGAATGCGAACGCCATCCAACTGGCCTTCGTTGAGCAGCATCATCACAAAACGCGTGTAGTCGTCCATGGTCGAGACTAAACCCGCTCCGCCCAATAGCAGTGCAGGCTTGGTCTTGTAGCGATCCTGCGGGGGCCCCTGAAAGCGCTGCACACCGCCGCCCTTCTTAGGTGAATATAGCGTCGCCAGACGGCTCCATTTTTCTTCCGGCACGAAGAAAGCGGTGTCCTTCATGCCGAGCGGGCGGAAGATACGTTCTTCGAAAAACTGATCCAGTGTCTTGCC
>DASYNU010000149.1:0-4334 GCA_036008345.1 Bryobacteraceae bacterium | reverse complement strand
ATCTTTCGCACGTCGAGCGGTGCCAGAAACCGCGCCTCTTCGGCCGGCAGCACCCACAGGATGCCGTTGGGCTTGGCTTGATCGGATGCCACTTTCGCGACCATGCGCGATGCGGCGATCCCAATGGAGCAGTTGAGAGCCGTCTCGCGCTTCACCTTGTCATGTAACTGATGCGCGGCCGCGAGCGGTGGACCGTGCAGGCGTTCCGTGCCGGTGATATCCATGTAGGCTTCGTCGACGGAAGCCATCTCAACTTGCGGCGAAAAGCTTTTGAGGATTATATAAACGCGGCGCGAATAATCGCGGTAGCGTTCCGGGTGTCCTTCCACGAAAATAGCTTGCGGGCACAGTCGATAAGCGGTGCGGAGCGGCATGGCGGAGTGGACGCCAAATTTGCGCGCGGCGTAGGATGCGGCCGAAACTACTCCGCGTTGATTGGACTGGCCGCCGACCACGACGGGCTTGCCTTTGAGCGAATCGTCGAACAGCTCTTCGACGGAGACGAAGAAGGCGTCCATGTCGACGTGGAAGTAGGTCTTCATTTATGGCTCGCGCCCGAAGCGACCAATTAGCGTATAACACAGGCATGGGAGACCGATGGTGAGTAAACCAATGAGCGCATTTAGCGGAGATTCCTTATAGCGAGGGCTGCGTCGCCACGGTTTCCCGCTGCGGATCTCGTCGGCAAGGTACATGAGGAAGAAAGGAAATACCAGGGCGGTAACCGCGCGGGCCAGCACGTCGCCGAGTCTTGCCATCTGGATCTCCTTGTCTTACACGAACGGCGTAAGCCGCGCTGCGAGTACGCGCGGCAGGCCTGCCAGATCTGCCTGCACGCTGATTTCGCACCATCCGGCTCCGAGCATTTCGCGCACCCGCTCTAACGAATTGTAGCCGAGTTCGAGCAATAGCCAGCCTCCCGGACGCAGCACGCGGCGGGCTTCCGGGATCAGGCGCTCGTATATTTCTAGACCTGACGGTCCGCCGAATAAGGCGACTTCGGGCTCGTAGTCACGGACCTCGCGCTGGAGCGCGGGGTGGTCCGTCTTCGGGACATAGGGTGGGTTCGAGGCTATCAGATCGAAACTTGCATTCGCGAAGCACGAGAGCAGGTCGGCTGCGAAAAAAAGGACCGGCGCGGAAAGCCGTCGGGCGTTTTCGGCGGCGACGCGCAAGGCAGCAGTCGAAATATCGGTGGCATAAACTTGCGCGGTGGATTCGAGAGCGATGCTGATCGCGATAGCGCCTGAGCCTGTGCCGACGTCCAACACTTTGTCGCCTGGGTGGATGTGCGAGAGACTCGCTTCCACCAGGTGCTCGGTCTCGGGGCGTGGAATCAGGACGTCCGGTGTGACCCGGAACTCGCGGCCATAGAATTCCTGGCGGCCGGTGATGTATTGCGTCGGCTTGCCTTGCAGGCGCTGGTGCAGGTAGCGGCCATAGTGGATCCAGGCCACTTCGGTTAGCTCTTCTTCAGGATGTGCGTAGAGATACTCGCGCTCACGGTGGAGAGCGTGGGAGAGCAAGACTTCGGCGGTCAGGCGGGGGGCTGCGATGGAGTCTTCTTCGAATAGCTTGGTGCCTTGAAGAAGTGCAGTGAGGATGGTCATGCTGCCCGCGGTCGAACAGTTGGCAGGCGAAAGCGCCTGCCCCACAATTAATCCCCTACGGGGCTTGGTTCTGGCTCGCGCTGGTCTTTCAATTTCTCGGCCTGATAATATGCGGTGAGCGCTGTGAACAGAGGCTCCAGGCGGCCTTCCATAATCAAGTCGAGTTGGTGCAGAGTCAACCCGATGCGGTGATCGCTTACCCGGTTCTGCGGGAAATTGTAAGTGCGAATCTTTTCGCTGCGGTCGCCTGAGCCCACCATGCTGCGCCGCTCCGCGCCGAGCGCTTGCCGCTGTTTATCCAACTCCATTTCGTATAGCCGCGAACGCAGCACTCGGTCAGCTTTCGCGCGATTCTTGATCTGCGATTTCTCGTCCTGACACGAAACAATTAACCCGGTGGGCAGATGCGTGATTCGCACTGCCGAGTAAGTGGTATTCACCGATTGCCCGCCAGGACCGGACGAACAGAACGTATCGATTCGAATGTCCTTGGCGTCAATCTTGATCTCAACTTCATCGGCTTCCGGCAGCACGGCCACGGTAATCGCGGAAGTATGCACGCGGCCCTGTTGCTCGGTTTGCGGGACGCGCTGCACGCGATGCACTCCGCTTTCGTATTTCAAGCGGCTGTAGACTTTGTCGCCGCTCACCAGCGCGATTACTTCCTTGAGGCCGCCCACCGGCGATTCGCTCATGGATGTCACTTCCACACGCCACTTCTGCGTTTCGGCGTAGCGCGAATACATGCGGAAAATCTCCGCAGCGAATAGAGTTGCCTCGTCGCCGCCGGTTCCCGCGCGAATCTCAAGCACCACGTTCTTCTCGTCCAGAGGATCTTTGGGCAGGAGCAGCACCTTCAACTCTTCCTCGATGCGCGCCAGCTCCGGACCCAGGCGATTCACTTCGTCGGTGGCCATCTGGCGCAGTTCGGGATCGGGATCCTGCAGCATCTGCTGGCCTTCGTCGTAGTTGTGCTTGGCCTGCTTGTAGTCGCGGTATTTGTTGACGGATTCTTCCAACTCCGAGCGCGCTTTGGCGGTCTTGCGGTAAGTGTCTGAATCGGCAATTACGGCTGGATCCGCCATCTGGCGGGTCAGTGATTCAAACCGCTTTTCGATATCGTCGAGTCTTTCCGAATATTGCATTTCAGCACCTGGCGCCCGCGGGCGGCCTCGGTCTTAAGCGATGACCAGTTCCCCGCCCTGAGCCTTTTCGAGTTCCATGGCGCCTTCAAGCGCGTGGATGGCGATGGCGGCCTGGTCGTCCGACGGAGGTTTGGTGGTGACACGCTGCAGCCAGAGGCCGGGAGTTGTGAGAACCGCCATCAGGCCTTGTTGATGCTTGGCAGCGAAACGGATGAGCTCATAGCTGACGCCCAGAATCAGTGGCAACAATGCGATGCGGCCCAGGAGCTTCGCAACAAATCCGTCGAAGGGCAGCAGCGGATAAACCAGGATGGCCAGGATCATCACCACCATCAGGAAACTGGTTCCGCAGCGCGGGTGAAAGGTGACGAACTTCTGCGCGTTCTCGACGGTGACCGGCTGGCCGGATTCGAAATTGAAAACCACCTTGTGCTCGGCGCCGTGATATTCAAAGGTGCGGCGGATGTCCTTCATACGGGAAAGCACAAACAGGAACCCAAGGAAGATCACCAGCCGGAGGACGCCATCCATCAGGTTCACGGTGAGGCGACCGTGCATGGTCGGGAAGGTGCGGCCGATCTCAGTGGCGAGAAGCAGCGGCAGAAACTTATACATGAACAGGAAAAATGCCACCGAGAATCCGAGCGTCATCCACATCATCCAGGGCTTCAACTCGGCTGGATTCTCTTCGCCCTTGGTCTCTTCCTGGATCATGACATGGGTGGAAAACTGGAGTGCTTTGATGCCCAACCACATGGCTTGTCCGAGCGTTCCCAATCCGCGCAGCACGGGCAATTTAAAGGCTGGATATTTCTCGGAAACGCGCGCGAGCGGATTTTCCTCGGTAACGATCTCGCCGCTCGATTTCCGCACGGCGACACAATAGCTGTGCGGAGAGCGCATCATCACGCCTTCCATCACGGCCTGTCCACCGACGAGCGTTTCCTCGCCGCTTTCAAGGATGGGCAGCATCTGAATATGGGCGCTCAGGCGCGCTAAGCTTCGGATCATTAAATGAGAGGCTCCACTCATTATTATACTTCCTGGAGCGAGGTTCTGGTTTGTTATACCGGTAGTGCGCACCAAAAACCACCGGTCGCTTACGCTCGCGGTTCGGAAAGAATGGGTATCGTTAGAGAACGCTAGCGAACCGCGACCGTGAGAAGCCGTTGCCTTTCCCGTCTTGTTTCGGTTACAGCCCGGGGCTAATGCGGCAAATCGCCGACCGGTTTCTTACTCGCGATTTCGATGTACGCGTCCTTCACTTGGCCGGGAAATCCGTCACCCACCCAATTCTTGACAGCGGCCGAGAGTTGAACGGTAGTGGTGGATTTATCGCCCTTGGTCTGCACCACATCGTCGAGTTTCTGGCCTGCCTGGATCGCTGCGGCGACAGCTTTGTGCAATTCCAACATGAAGGCCCGCTGTCCGGCCATGATATCCTTGCCGCCGGCTGGACCGTGCCCGGGCAGAACATGCTCCACATCCAGCTTCATCGCAGCCTCCACCACCTTGGGCCAGTTGCCGATGTTGCCATCGCCTGTAAAGTTGTACGGGCCGTTTACCACCGCATCGCCGG
>DASYNU010000148.1:0-9571 GCA_036008345.1 Bryobacteraceae bacterium | reverse complement strand
ACGAGATCGCCAAGTTGATCGGGTCGCCTCCTGGATATCTGGGGCATCGCGAAACCCATCCGCTGTTGAGTCAGGAAGTGTTGAGCCAGTTTCACACGGAGTCCTGCAAATTAAGCTTTGTTCTTTTTGACGAGATCGAGAAAGCCTCGGACGCACTGTGGAATCTGCTGCTGGGCATCCTGGACAAAGGAACATTGACGCTGGGCGACAATCGCAAAGTGGATTTCTCTCGTGCGCTGATCTTCATGACCAGCAACCTGGGCGCTTCCGAAATGAGTGCGCTCACCAATCCGCGGCTGGGCTTCAATGCGGCCGAAGCATCCCGTCAAGCGCAGAGCGGTGAAGTGGACGAGAAACTGAACGGAAAGATGGCTCGCACCGGAGTGGAGGCGGCGCGTCGGAAGTTCACTCCCGAATTCATCAATCGGCTGGACAAAATCGTAACCTTCCGGCCACTGGGCTCTTCAGAGTTGAAGAGGATTCTGGAGATCGAGCTGAACATGGTGCAGCAGAGAATTTTCAACACTTCTCCCGAGAAATCTTTCGTCTTCAAAGCAACGGACGAAGCCAAGGGCTTCCTGCTACAAGAAGGAACGGATCTCAAGTACGGCGCCCGGCATCTGAAGCGTGCCATCGAACGGCTGTTGGTTCAGCCCATGTCCAATCTGATTGCCACCGATCAGGTTCGCGGCGGCGATTGCGTTCAAGTGGATTTCAATCCCGAACTCAAAGCGCTGTCATTCGTGAAGGAAGCTGAGGGACTGGCAGTGCATGCCATGGCCGATCTGGTGGACAGGTCGATCTCGATACCGGCCTTCGCCATGGCTAACGGCGCACTGATCGAAGCCGCCAAAACACAAACCGCCCGATCTTCGCGGCGCTCGTAACACAGCAGAAAAGCACCGGCTCCCTTACCGTCGCGGCTCGGAAGGACGTACCGAACCGCGACCGTAAGGGAGTCGGTGCATTGACATACCTAGCTGGCGCATTCGCCGCGGCCTAGTTGCAGCGAATAGCTCACTTCGTCGCCCCAGTCCCGATACATCTCAGGGAAAAGCTCGGCTGGTTTCGCGAGATCATTCGTCATTAGCCGGAACGTTTCCACCTTATGCCGTAGTACGTAGCCGCGGAAAGTTTCGTCTGCTTGTCGATTCGCCACATAGTGATCCAGAACGCGCCGCACCGCTTCCGGCGCCAAGCGTGCCGGAATGCTCTGCACTGCGGCGCCAAACCTCAAGATGCCCGTGTCGTCGTAGCCGCCACCCAGCAGCATTTGATAGTACGGGACTTCCTTCCCGTTGATCTTACGGGCGTTTCCGTAGAACCCGAGATCGGCGATCCAGTGTTGCCCGCAGGAATTGGGGCATCCGCTGATTTTGATCTTCAGCTTCCGCACCAGTGAATCCGGATGATCGTGCAGCTCCTCGGCTAGAGCCGCACCGAGGTTCATCGACTTCGTGAGCGCCAAGTTGCAACTATAAGCTCCCGGACAGGTGGTGACGTCGTCAATCTCCTGGGCGCCTGCGCCCGCCAGGTCAATTGCCTGTAGAGCCGCGTAGACTCTCGGCAATTGATGCAGCGGCAAATAGGCGAGGACCAGGTTTTGGTCGATGGCTACGCGCAACAACCCGTCACCGGCGTTTCTAGCGATATCGGCTAGCGCGTGCATCTGCAGGCCAGTCAGATTGCCTTGTGGAACTTTTACTGTGACCATGGCGTAGCCCGGCTGTTTTTGCCGCTGGACGTTGGTGCGAAGCCAGTGCTCATACTCCGGGTTCGGGCGCCCGTTCGTGTGCACGATGGGAAGCAGGTCGCCGTTCCCCAACGGTGGTGGTGCTGATTGAAAACCACCAAAACCTTCGGGAACAACTTCCGGAGCCGGAATGCCGCCATTCGTAAGAATATCCTGGTACTCTTTCTCGATCTGTTCCTTCACCCAGGCGAAACCGCGCTCACGAACAACAAACTTTAATCTCGCCATGTTCTTGTTCTTGCGATTGCCGTATTTGCTGAAGACACGGATAACGGCTTCGCACTTGTTCACCAGGCGTTCCACCGGAACAAAATCGTCCAGAAGCTGAGCTTCCACAGGCAAGGGGCCCAGGCCGCCTCCAACTACCATGCGGAATCCACGCTGGCCCTCCCGCAACACAGCCCTCAGACCGATATCGTGGATGGATCCCAGCATGCAATCGTCCTTGCAGGCAGAAAATGCAATCTTGAATTTGCGCGGCAGGCTGTCGGTCAGTTCCTTATGCAGGAATGCAAATGCAACGCGCTGGGCGTAGGGGTGGACGTCAAAAACTTCGTCCTCCAGCAGTCCGCTCAAAGGGCACGCCGTGACGTTGCGGACCGTGTTGTAGCAGGCCTCCCGCGTCGTCAGCCGAACGTCGGCAAGCTTGTGGAGCAGCGGTGGAACCTGCAACAGCGGAACGAAATGATACTGGATATTCTGCCGGGTGGTCAGGTGACCTTTGCCGCCCGCGAATTCGTCGGCGATCGACGCAAGTTGATCCATCTGCGCGGCGGTCATCGATCCACCGGGAACCTTGGTCCGGATCATCTGCACGCCGGCTTGGCGCTGGCTATAGATGCCGCGGCGCAAGCGCTGCGCGCGAAATTGGTCGTCAGTTATCTCTCCGGCCACGAACTTTTCGGCATAGGAGCGGAATAGCTCTATGTCGGCGCGGACGGTAGCGTCGTACTCAGCTTCAGTCTGTTGCTGGAGGGATTGGGTGGTTTCTTCGACGGTGATCACGATGACCCCTATCTAGATAGAGATTACTACATTCGGAGGTCATTTACAATCAGGCGCGGGGTCAATCACAGTCGGGGATGTTGCGCCCGGCGTAGTAGTTGAGTCCATAGTGCCGGCCGCGATCAATATCGGAGCTGCAAGTGATTGATCCGGTGCGGGAAACCCAGAAACCACGAGGCGACACTTTTTGGTCAAGCTCCGGGTACGTCTGCCATACCAGCCGTGCGACAGATAAGACAATCACCATTGAAACAAGGGTGATGGCGAGTCCCCGGTGGCCGGTTCGTTCGAGGAACATGCTAGCCACGATAATAGCGATGGCGGGCAGAATCCAAACAAGCGGCAGGTGGAATTGCGCGCGTGAGAAGCCGTGCAGCAGTGACTGTGGCAGCAGGTCCTGAATTGCAGGGACGAACCCAAGCAGCGCGGCGCTGGTGGCCATGAGGGCCACCATCTTTGCCGTTCCCGCTTGGGCCTTGCTGAGAGCGATCCCGAGCAGCGCCGCGAGAGGTGGCAGAAGGGGGAGCAAATATCCGGGCAGCTTGTTGCGCGAGAGCGAAAAGAAGATGAAGCCCCAGGCAAACCATGCCGCGAGAAAACGGACGCGCCGATCGCTGTAAAACGGTTTTGAAAACAGGAGGAGCAGGCAGGGACTCCAGGGAAAGAGTCCCGCTACCAGCACCGGCAGATAGAACCAGAAGGGACGTTCATGCAGCAGCGCTCCTGTGATGTAGCGCTCCAGGTGGTGCTTCCAGAAAAATTCCTGAAGGAAGGCGGGGCCGTTGATCGATGTTACAGCTGCGTACCATGGGAGCGCGACAGCGGCTGCTGTGGCCAAAATCACTAGCAAGCCTCGCAAGCGGCCACGAAGAAACCAGAGGGCGGGAAGGAAGAGTGCCAGGGGCACCAGGCCTTTCGCCAGCACGGCGAGGCCAAGCAGGACGCCCGCGGCAACCGGTTGGCAGGCGAAAGCGCCTGCCCCACGCAAACGCAGACCATTGTGGCTCAACGTGGGGCAGACGCTTTCGTCTGCCAACCCGCGGCTTACGATCGCAATTCGGATGACGATCAGCATGGCTGCGGCGAACGCCGCTGACATTGGGAGGTCTGTCACCGCGATATGACTGAATGCCAGCCATCCGGCCGACGTCGCCAGAACGGCTGTCGCATAAAACGCCGCGTGCTCCCCAAACTCCCGGCGCAGCGCCACGAAGAAATAGATCAGAAAGCCCACACTGAAAAGTGCCACCGGCAGGCGTGGCGCCATATCCTTGCCGAGTCCCGCCTTAAACGCGGCAGCGGTAAGCCAATACAACAGCGGAGGTTTTTCAAACCATGGCTTTTCCCACAGCCTGGGAGTGATCCAATCGCCGGTCCGCGCCATGGCTTGGCCGATAGCCGCGTAGCGGGGTTCGTCCGGGCCGAGCATACCGGTGCGCGTCAAACCGAAGAAGTAAAGGAAGAACAGTGCGCAGGCCGATGCGAGCAGAATCGTCCAGCGCTTCCATGTTGCGTGGGAAAGGAATGACGTGTCGGAAAGCAATTCCCAGTATAGTGAGCTCTATAATCGAATTGATGCCTCGTCTTCTGATGGCCGCTGTGTTGGCGGCTGCTCTCGGTGCGCGTGCCGACATCGTGACTTGCGCTTGCGATGTCACGCGGCCGGAGAGCATGGAAGCGCGTTCCTGCGGATTGTGCCGGGAAGCGGAGAAACAACCGGCCAGCGTTAAATTCTTTTTTCTCAAGGATGCCAATCCCAGCAAGCCGAATCGCTGGCTGGCGCTGCCGCGCTCGCACGAGCGGTCCATCGAATTGTTGAGCGACGAACAGCGTGCGGATTTACTGGCTGCGGCCGTTGAGAAAGCCAAAGCATTGTTCGGTGATGAATGGGCCATCGCCTACAATGCGCCTAGCGTCCAGACGCAGTGTCACATCCACTTGCACATCGGCAAGCTAATTCCCGGCGTGGAGACCAACCAGTTCATCACCGCGACCAAGATCGAAGATATTCCGGCGCCGCCCCAGGGCGAAGGATTTTGGATCCACCCGCAGGGCAATCTGTTCCACGTCCACACCGGCGAACAAGTCACGGAAACGGTTCTTGAAAGGTAATCAAAAGGTAGCCAATGGGTCTGCTCGAAATCACAAAGCTTCCGACGGCGGAAAACGCTGTCATTCACTTGCACCCGTCCGATAACATCGCGATCGCGCGCGTCGCGCTTTCACCCGGCCAACAGTTGCGCGTGGAGGGAAGCACCATCACCGTCGAGGATCCGATTGCGGCGGGTCACAAGGTGGCTCTCGCGGCCGTTGCAGCCGGCGAACACATTGTGCGTTACGGACAAGTGATGGGCCGTGCGCGCATCCGCATTGAGCCTGGCCGGCACGTGCATACGCACAACGTGGCGTTCGAAGAGCTCACTTTCGCCTACGATTTTCCGGCCGGCGAAGTGGCCATCGCGCGCCCCAATCGGGACGTTCCCACGTTTCTGGGATACGCGCGCGAGGATGGCCGCGTGGGGACGCGCAACTACATCGCAGTGGTAGCAGCCAGTAACTGTGCGGCACACACCGCGGAGCTGATCGCTGCAAGCTTTGAGCACGAAACATTGCCGCCCAACGTGGATGGCGTGGCGGCGTTTCCGCACGGCGAAGGCTGCGGGCACACCATTGGTCCGGACACGGAGCAGCTACAGCGAACCCTTGGCGGCGTCTTGAATCATCCCAATGTGGCGGCCGCGATTATTCTCGGTCTCGGTTGCGAAGTGAATCAGATCGATCATTATATGGGGCAGGGAACTGCCCGCACGGACCGCCTGGTGGGCCTAACGGTGCAAGCCAGCGGTGGAACCCGCGCCACCGTGGACGCTGCCCGCAAAGCCATCGCCGGTTTGATGGATCGCGCGGCAGCGGAGAAACGCGTGGAAACGCCGGCGTCCAAAATTGTTTTAGGGCTAAACTGCGGCGGATCGGACTCTTTTTCAGGGATCACCGCCAACCCGGCGCTGGGAATCTGTTGCGATCAGTTAGCGGCCGTAGGCGGCACGGCGGTTCTGGCCGAGACCACCGAGATCTTTGGCGCGGAGCACCTGCTGGTCCGGCGCGCGCGCAATCGGCAGGTGGCCGAGAAACTGCTCGGATTCATCGCGGGCTACAAGACCTACCTGAAGCGTTTTGGAGGCAGTTTCGACGACAATCCGTCGCCAGGGAACAAGGAGGGCGGGCTGACCAACATCCTGGAAAAATCGCTGGGAGCGGTTGCGAAGGCTGGAACCTCTCCACTGATGGACGTGGTGGATTATGCGGAGCGAATCAATTCGCCTGGCTTCGTTTTCATGAACACGCCCGGCTACGATCCGGTGTCTCTTACAGGACTCGCCGCCGGCGGCGTCAACTTGATTGCTTTTACCACCGGCCGAGGCAGCGCTATCGGCTTTCCCACCATTCCAGTGGTCAAGATCGCGAGCAACAGCGCCATCTACCGGCGCATGCGCGACAACATGGACGTTAATGCCGGACGGATTGCGGACGGAGACGGCACGGTGGCCGAGGTAGGGCGCGAGATATTCGATCTGCTGCTAAGGGTTGCTTCCGGCGAGAAAACATCGAGCGAGCGCTTGGGGCACAAGGAATTCGTCCCGTGGCGTATAGGTCCGGTGCTTTGAGCATGCTCATTGCTGATCTTGCGCAAATCGCCGGAAGAACTTATCCGGCTGGACGACGGACTCAAAATGTGGTTGGCGGAGTGAGTCCGATTCAGGCAACAGCCTTTTCGCTCGGCCACGTGACGCTCGAGCCAAACGGTGGACAAGTCCCGTGGCACAACCAGGAACAGGAAGAGATTTACTTTGTCCTGGAAGGCGAAGGTGAGATGTGCCTGGGCGAAGAGAAGACTGCGCTCGCGACTGGTCAAGCTGTGTATATTCCGCCGCGCGTATTCCACCAGTTGACGAATATAGGATCCACGCCACTGCGCATGATCTACTGCTACGGCCCAGCCGGCGACGTGGCGCACTGGCGCCAGGAATTGGATGGGACATTGCCTAGAGCCGGCGTCGAAGCTCCGCCGTTGCCCGAGGGCGCGAGACCGCAGCGTTAACCGGAAACTAGAAACTAGAAACCAGAAACGAGAAACGAGAACGTGCATTCCGTAGGGATCATAATGAACGGCGTCACGGGGCGCATGGGGGCGAATCAGCACCTGGAGCGTTCCATCCTCGCGATCATGGCGCAGGGCGGCCTCAAGATTTCGGGCGATGAGACCATCGTGCCGCGGCCATTGCTGGTAGGACGCAATGCAGCCAAATTAGAAACGCTCGCGCGCGAGCATGGCGATTTGCCCTGGACTACCGATCTGGACTCCGCGTTGGCCAATCCTGAATACTCCATTTATTTCGACGCGCAAACTACCGATCGCCGCGCGGAGTGCGTCCGGAAAGCCATCGCTGCCGGAAAGCACATCTATTGCGAGAAACCGAGCGCTGACAGTTTGGACGCGGCTTACGAGCTCTATCAGCTCGCGCAAAAAGCCGGCGTGAAGCACGGCGTGGTGCAGGATAAGCTGTGGCTTCCAGGATTGTTGAAGTTGAGAGCGCTTCGCGATCGTGGATTTTTCGGCCGGATATTTTCCGTCCGCGGTGAATTCGGATACTGGGTCTTCGATGGCGAAACCACAGCTGCGCAGCGCCCGTCCTGGAACTACCGGAAAGAAGATGGTGGTGGAATCATCATGGACATGTTGTGCCATTGGCGCTATGTGCTGGATGATTTATTTGGTCCGGTACAAGCCGTTTCCTGCTTGGGCGCAACGCACATTCCGCGGCGCTGGGATGAATCCGGCCGTCCATACGATGCCACTGCCGAGGATGCGGCTTATGCGTCTTTCCAGTTGGAAGGCGGCGTAGTAGCGCATTTCAATTCTTCCTGGTGCGTGCGGGTGCGGCGTGACGATCTGCTCATCATTCAGGTGGAAGGAACCGACGGCTCTGCAGTTGCCGGTCTCAGGAATTGCTGGATTCAATCCGCCGATAAAACGCCGCGGCCGGTGTGGAACCCGGACGTCGAGAACCGTCACCGTTATTTTGATGACTGGCAGTTGTTTGACGCCGATGAGCGTTTCGATAACGCGTTCAAGAGCCAGTGGGAACTGTTTCTGCGGCACGTAGTTCTAGGAGAGCCGTTCCGCTGGAACTTACTCGAAGGCGCCAAGGGTGTTCAACTCGCGGAAAAGGGATTGGAATCGTGGCGCAACCGCGCCTGGATGGATGTGCCTGCGCTCGAAGGATGACTCTACTTCAACTGCGGCCACTTCAACTGGGACGACGGCGAGGGTTTGAAGGGAGGGCGATGTTTGCGGCGCGCCGCTTTAGTTTCTTCTAAGGCGCTTCTTGCCGTTGCGAATGCCGAGACATCCTCGCGTGTGATCGCGTAACTCGCGAAGTGCGTAGCCTGCTCTTCGGCGCTGGTAAAAGCCGCTCCCAGGATCTGCAGGCATAGCGTAGGGCCGTCTTGAACGCGGATGCGATGCTGGGCCAGAAGCGCCATGTCGGCGCTCAGTAGAAATTCGAGGTTCTTGACGGTCTTGGAGGGGCGCTCCCGCGAGACCACGCCTTGAAAACGAAAATTTCGAACGTTAGCGTTCTGGCTGAATCCCATGTAAAGAAACTGCATTTAAGCCGCACCTTCAAGCGGCGATGCGCTACGCGTTGTGCGTAAATAACGAAGCCGGTTCGGACACTAACCGCATTCCGGGCTGGCCGGTGCTGCACCGGGTGGATGGAGGGAGCGGCGCTCGGAAAGCACCGCTCCAGGAGTCTATGCTAGGCTGACTTGTTCTGCTTGCAGGCCCTTGGGGCCTCGCTTGACGACAAATGTTACACGAGCGCCCTCGTCCAGCGTGCGATATCCGCTTGCCTCGATGGCTGAAAAATGGACGAATACGTCCTCACCATTCTCGCGCTGGATGAATCCAAAACCTTTTCCGGCGTTAAACCACTTTACAGTACCTGTCTCTTTCACATTCTCTCCTTGTTGCTATTTTGTTATTGGTAATCAAGCGCGAATGGCGCTCAAATGGACTGTGACGCTCCGCTCTCCTCTGATTGCGTCGCATCCTCCTCCGAGGATAGTTGGTCGGCTAATGTGCCCTCTTCACTATCGGGAGACTCTTTTGGCAGCAGCTTGCGCTCTAGGCGCCGGGCTAGCTTTTCCCTATGCTTCTCAGCACGGGCGACTTCCTTTTGACGTTTCTTAAATGTGTCGCCTGACCGGCCAGCCATGGGATCCTCCTAAAAACATTGTGGTCCTGTAGGACCTTGATCATTGGACCATATTCGTCGTGGGAACGAAAAGGGGGGCCTACCAGCGGCGCTCGCGCCGGTCGCCGCCGCCTCCGCCGCGCCGCGGACTGTCGGTCTTGGGCCGGGCTTCGTTGACGTTGATGGCTCGGCCACCCAGGTTGGTGCCGTTCAGGCCTTCGATCGCGCGATCGGCTTCCGCCGAATCGCTCATCTCTACAAATGCGAAACCGCGTGAGCGCCCGGTGTCGCGGTCAGTCATCAAACTGACGCGCTCCACAGCGCCGTACGCCTCAAACGCGCTGCGAATACTTTCCTCGGTAGCGCCGAAATCCAAATTTCCTACAAACACTTTTTTCATAACTCATCCTTCAACTTAAACTGACAACCTAGCGGATACATTTGATTGCGGGCTTTGCGAGGAGCACGGTGTGTTGCGGCCAAGCGTGGGACGATCAAACTGAGATTTAGTATAGCATGCAGTTAGGCTTGGCAAGGTCCCCAGGTGGAACATTTC